>CABSNL010000042.1 GCA_902479095.1 uncultured Collinsella sp.
ACGAGCGGGGGCTCCTGTCGTTTCCGTGCCCCTGGATTGGGTCATAGTGTCTGACATTGCCAAAACATTGATGTTGATTTGCTGGCCAGTCGAATGGGTAAAATGCCTCCAACGTGTAACTCGACTCGGAGGAATTCGCATGCCTTATTACTATGGATACGGCTTTGGCATCGACCCGCTGTACCTGCTGGTTGTTCTTGTCTGCACGGTGCTTGGCCTTGCCGCACAGAACTATATCAACTCGACGTACAAAACCTGGTCCAAGGTTCGCTCGGACGGCGATACGGGTGCCACGGTCGCTCGCCGCATGCTCGATGCCAACGGTTGTAACGCCGTGGGTATCGAGGGCGTTGCCGGCGAGCTCACCGATCATTACAGCCCGCAGGACAACAACCTGTATCTGTCGGATGCCAACCGTTCGGGCGGTTCGGTCGCAAGCGTTGCCGTCGCCTGCCACGAGGCGGGCCATGCCGCCCAGCGTCAAAGCGGCTATGCCATGATGAAAGTACGTACCGCCCTCGTGCCGGTCGTTAACTTTACCCAGAACACCTGGACCATCGTGTTGCTCTTGGGCCTGTTTATGAACATTGCCGGGCTCACGACCCTCGCGCTGATCTTCTTCTCGTTTAGTGTGTTGTTCCAGTTGGTTACGCTGCCGGTCGAGATTGATGCCAGCCGCCGCGCCGTGGCATATATTGAGCAGTCGGGTATGAGTTCCAAGCAGGTCAACGGTGCCAAGAAGGTGCTGACGGCCGCCGCGCTTACCTATGTTGCCGCTGCGCTCACCTCGATTATTCAGCTGCTCTATCTTATGGCTCGCTACAACAGAAACTCCAACCGATAACAAATTGGGTCGCTGGGCGCCGCGGGGATTCGTGTCCCCGCGGCGCTGTACTATGTGTTGGACTTGAATTTGCGCAGGGCCGAAGCCCTTGTGCACGATGACGAAAGGAGGCTGCGTGGCAGGCTGGAATCTGACCGGCAATTCCGTTTCCGCCGAGTTTGACGGTTCGGATGAGCGGGAGCGCAAGGAGCTCAGCGTGAGCCAGGCGGTAGAAATCGCCGCCGGTGCGCTCGATGCCATTCCGCAGCTGAGCGTTTTGGGCGAGGTCACGGGTTTCCGTGGTCCCAACGCCCGAAGCGGCCACTGCTACTTCCAGATTAAAGACGACTCGGCCGCCGTCGACTGCATCATCTGGAAGGGCGCCTATCTTAAGCGTACCTTCGATCTGCGTGACGGCATGCAGGTGAGCTTTAAGGGCAGCTTCAACCTCTATAAGCCCACGGGTCGTATGAGCTTTGTCGCTCGCTCGTTTTCGCTGGCGGGGGAGGGTCTGCTGCGTCAACAAGTGGCGCAACTGGCCGAAAAGCTGCGTCGCGAGGGCCTGATGGACGAAGCGCGCAAGCGTCGCATCCCGGTGTTTTGCTCGCGCGTGGCAGTCGTCACCTCGCTTTCGGGTGCCGTAATCGACGACGTCAAACGCACGCTGCGCCGTCGCAACCCGCTCGTCGAGCTTGTCTGTGTGGGTGCCAAGGTCCAGGGCGAGGGTGCGCCGGCAGAGCTTATTGAAGGCCTGCGCCGCGCCGCTGCCATTACGCCGGCGCCCGATTGCATCTTGCTGGTGCGCGGCGGCGGCTCCTTCGAGGACCTCATGACCTTTAACGACGAGGAGCTTGCCCGTGCGGTGGCGGCTTGCCCTGTGCCCGTGGTGACCGGCATTGGCCATGAGCCCGATACCTCGATTTGCGACATGGTGAGCGACCGCCGCGCCTCCACGCCCACGGCGGCGGCCGAATCGGTGGCGCCGGCTATGACGGAGTTGGCCGACGTGCTCGAGGCGCGCCATCAGCGTCTGGGTGCCGCGATGGCATCGATGATTGGGTCGGCCCAGGTCGACCTGGAGATGCTCAACCAGCGCGGTCGTCGTGCCTGGGACACCTATACGGCTCGCTTGGGCGATGCGCTCGATGCGGCTGCGTGCCGCCCGTGCCTCAACGACCCAACTTTTATGGTCGAGCGTCGCGAGTCTGAGCTTGCCCTGACTGCCGATCGTCTGTCCGGCGCCATAGCGCGTTCGGTTGGGGCCTTCCGTTCCAACTTCGAGCGTCTGCCCGAGCGCTTGATCGCAAGCACCTCAGGACTCGATGGCAAGCGCCATGCGCTCACGCTCGCAAGCTCCCGCCTGGAGCATCAGGGGCGCACGATGCTCAGCAAACCCGCGTCCGACTTGGGCCGTGCGGCGGCCTCACTCGATGCCCTGTCGCCGCTCAAGGTGCTTGCCCGCGGCTATTCCATCGCGTACAGCGATGATGGGGTGGCTACGAGCGCCAAGACCTTTAAGCCGGGCGACGCCATCCGCGTGCGCATGGCAGACGGTAACGTTGCGGCAACGGTCGATACGGTCGAGTAGGCCGCGTTTCATAGCGATAAACCTTTAGGAAAGGAAACAGATATGGCAGAGAAGACCCCGGTCGAGCAGCTTACGTACAAGCAGGCCTCGCAGGAGCTGGAGCTCATCATTCGCAGCTTGGAGTCGGGCGATATGGAGCTCGAGGAGTCGCTCGAGAGCTATACCCGCGGCGTCGAGCTCCTCAAGAGCCTGCGCACCCGCCTGTCCGATGCCGAGCAGAAGGTCTCGGTGCTTCTTAAGGACGTCGACGGCAACGACGTGCTCGCCGACGGCGAAGCCGCCAACACGGACGACAACCTCTCGTTCTAACCATCCCGACCAAATATAATTGCCTTGGTCTGTGAGAAAGGAACCAACCATGTGCGATTGCATCTTCTGCAAAATTGCCAACCACGAGATTCCCTCAACCGTTGTCTATGAGGACGATCAGGTCATCGCCTTCGACGACCTCAACCCCCAGGCGCCGGTCCATACGCTCGTGATCCCCAAGAAGCACTACAGTGACATCGCCGACAACGTACCTGCCGAGACCATGGGCGCCATGGCCCACGCCATCCAGGAGGTCGCCAAGGTCAAGGGCTTGGAGGACGGTTTCCGCGTCATCTCCAACAAGGGCGTCAACGCCGGCCAGACCGTCATGCACTTCCACATGCACGTCCTCGGCGGCAAGAACCTGGGCGAGAACCTCATCTGAGGGCGCACGGCCCGTCGACTTGGCTGCCTTTGGAGTAATCTATGCAGCTTTCTCAACTCGAATACCTTCAAGCTGTAGCGAACTATGGCGGCGTGCGCAAAGCGGCTCGCGCCGTTCACGTGAGTCCGCAGGCCGTTTCGTCGGCAATAAAAAAGTTGGAATCTGAGTATCAGATTGTTTTGCTCGACCGATCGGCGGGGGAGGCTGTTTTGTCTCCGGCGGGCAGAGAATTTGCGCGTCGTGCACGCGTGATCCTGGCGCAAGTCGACGATCTCAAAAAGTACGCTCAATCGGGGAACGGCGGCGTTTCGCCCGACGGCCATTTCCGTCTTTACGCCCCCTGTCTTCACGGGCGGGGGCGCCTTTTTTCCGAAAACTGGTACGACTCGTTTGAAAGCTCGCACCCTCAGATTCATCTTGATGTGTGGCATCAGCCAACGGCAACATGCTTTGAATCACTTATACTTGGAATTTCGGACGCGGCTATCTCGTTTGAGGAACCACGGGACAGCGTCCTTTCTTCAAAATATATGGGTGAAAAGGAGCTCAGGGTTCTTTCATGCCCAGCTGGTCATCAATCTGTGGGTGCTATGACCGTTCGTGAGTTACTGGGCGGCAGGTTAGCTGTTCCCATTAATTTGTCGCCCTGTCTCAATGCAATCAATCAGTGCCCCGAAGCTCAGCTGGTTAATTTCCGCTTCCGCGACGTCGAATACGGAAACAGGGCGCAGGCTGAGTTTCTTCAATCCGGGGGATTGATATTGGGTTTTTCTGGCTCTTCTCTCGCATCAGATGGGTCGGAAGTGAGCGAGTACTCTATTGAAGGCTCGCATGACGTAGCCTTGCCCATCTACTTTTGCTATCGGCAAAATGCCTGGACCGATCGACACCAGACGGTATTTCTTCACCTATTGCGTCATCTTGCTTCGTGAGGCCATTTGGCCTCGTGTCGTCAAGTGAATGTTGACGCCTTGTAACACATGACTGACGGCTTTGCCCTCATGCTTTTCCAAGATTCCGATTTAGATTGTTGACTCTTGGAGGGCGGAGCATGAAAAACCGTACGGTTTTGCTTTATATGACGTTTGTTTTTCTGTCGAACTTCAGCACCATTTTGTATTTTCTGACGGTTTACCTTGAATTCGTCGGATTCTCAATGGTGGCGATTTCTAGCATGATGATTGCATATCAAGTGAGCAAGTTCATCCTTGAAGTTCCCACTGGCTATATTGCCGATAGGTTTGGACGAAAGACAAGTGGTCTCGTTGGCGTCGTGGGGATGCTTGGATACTACGCCGCCCTACTCCTCGTCCGTTCTCCTCTGCTTTTAATCGGCGCGTTTGCTCTCAAAGGTTTTGCCGCTGCATGTGTGAGCGGATCCATAGAAGCGATTTACATTGACAGCGTTTCTCAGGACCAGCTCGTAAGACTTAATGTCGTTGAGCGATTTGTTTTCTATGCCTCTTTTGCCATCTCCGCTTGCGTGGGCGGTTTCATTTCGTCTGTCGGTGCATATCTCATTGGTCTTTCGGCAGATATCATCGCAATGGTGTTGACGTTGGTTGTCGTTGTCTGCATTCCTGAGATGCGAAGAGGGGGCACTGCGGAGACACCTGAGCGTGGAATTAGCCCGAAGATGATCGGTGCCGCTATTGCGTGTAACGGCATTCTTCGTTCAGCGTTCATCATGGACTGTTCTCAAGCATTTGCTTTTGTCGCCCTGGAAGACTTTTTCTCACTGTTGCTTGCGGGTCGCGGAATGAATGCCGTCGCTTCGGGTGTGATCATTGCGGTCCAGCTCCTTGCCTCGGCCTCCATGGGGCTTATTGTGCCCAGTGTGATTGCTCATGTCGACAAGGGCCGTTTTGCGCGTATTTGCGGCATCGTGCGCCTTTCCCTGACTGCTCTATTTTTGATTCCCTTTACTCCGGTCCATTTGCTGCCCGTGTTCTATGTGTTGCAGACGGTCGCCTACTCGTTACTTGCTCCAATTAAATACTCAATTTTTCAAAATGCTGCCGATTCTTCGATGCGCTGTTCACTGATTTCGGTTCAAAGCCAGATGGTGGCGGTGGGTGCCATCCTTTTCTATCTGTTCAATGCTGCGTTGAGCAGCATCGCGGGCATTCGAGTCGTATTGCTTGTTGCGCTCGGGATTTCTTCCCTGGTGTATATCCCCGCGCTATTTCGTCTTACAAGTCAAAGGCCATGAGTATTTAGGCACCGATAACTTATATATCAACGCAATAAACCCGAGCGCGAGGGCGTTTGGGTTTATTATTGAAGCGTATGTAACCTGGCGGCGCCACACCGCCTGTTAGTAGGGAGACACATGAACGTTCTGGTCGTCAACGCAGGATCTTCGACCCTTAAGTATCAGGTCATCGATACCAAGTCCCACAAGGTGTCCGCAAAGGGCTCCTGCGAGCGCGTCTGCTTTACCGGCGGTACCTTCACCCACGCTGCCAACGGTTCCAAGAAGGTGACCGAGAACATCGAGTTCCCCGACCACAAGGTCGCCATCGAGGTCGTTCTGAAGGACCTCGAGGCCAACGGCGTCAAGATCGAGGGCATTGGTCACCGTATCGTTCAGGGCGGTTGGTACTTTGGCGACTCCTCCCTCGTCGACGAGGACGTTCTCGCCAAGATCCGCGAGGTCGCCCCGCTGGCGCCGCTGCACAACAACCCCGAGGCCAACGTTATCGAGTACTGCCTCGAGCAGTATCCCGACCTGCCCAACGTCACGGTCTACGACACCGCTTTCCACTTCAACATGCCCGAGGTCGCCAAGACTTACGCCCTGCCCAAGGATGTTTGCGACAAGCTGCACATCCGTAAGTACGGCGCCCACGGCACCAGCTACCGCTACATCTCCAAGAAGGTCGCAGAGATGACCAACGGCGAGGCCCGCAAGGTCGTCGTGTGCCATATCGGCTCCGGCGCTTCCCTGTGCGCCATCGAGGACGGCAAGTGCATGGACACCACCATGGGCTTGACGCCGCTCGACGGTGTCATGATGGGCACCCGCTGCGGTTCCATCGACCCCGCTACCGTGTGCTACTTGCAGCGCGAAGGCGGCTACACCTTCGACGAGGTCGACGAGATGATGAACAAGAAGTCTGGCCTTTTGGCTGTGACCGGCGGCAAGACCAATGACTGCCGCAACGTCGAGGAGCTCGCCGCCGCTGGCGACCCCGAGGCTCAGCTCGCCTTCGACATGTTCGTCTACAAGATTGCCGCCAAGGCCGCCGAGATGGCCACCTCCATGTGCGGCATGGACACCCTGGTCTTTACTGCCGGCATCGGCGAGCACGCTCCGGCCGTTCGCGCTGGCGTGGCCGATCGTCTGGCCTTTATGGGCGTCAAGATGGATCATGCCCGCAACGCCCTGCGTGGTGACGGCGCTTGGTGCCTGTCTGCCAAGGATTCCAAGGTCAAGATCTTCGTCATTCCCACGGACGAGGAGTTCATGATCGCTTCCGACGTCGAGCGCATCGTCAACGGCAAGTAATTGCAAGAGGGGAGGGGCTGGACGACCGAGCGCCGTTCGGCCCCTCTTTTGTGCTCGTTGGGCGATATGCCTGATAGCTATTTATCAAGTTGTGATAACTTCTTATTAAAATGCGGCCGCCTTAAGGGGTCTGCGTCGACCGTATTGCACTGCAAAGGAGTCTCATGAACGTACTTGTTGTTAACGCCGGCAGCTCAAGCCTCAAATATCAGCTTTTGGATACCGATACTCGCGAGGTTTTCGCCAAGGGCAACTGCGAACGTATCGGTTCGGACATGGGCATCTTTGGCCACTCCGAGAACGGTGGCGCCAAGCAGACCGAGGAGGTCCCTTTCCCCGATCATCGCTCTGCTATCGCTCGCGTGCTCGAGGAGCTCGAGAAGACCGACTTTACGATTGATGGCATCGGCCATCGTATCGTTCAGGGCGGCTGGCACTTCGATGATTCCGCGGTCGTCGACGATGAGGTCATGGCTAAGATCCTTGAGGTGGCCCCGCTCGCTCCGCTGCACAATTACGGCGAGGCCGCGGCAATCGAATATTGCCGCGAGAAGTATCCGGAGCTGCCCAACGTGGCCGTCTTCGACACCTCGTTCCACATGACCATGCCCGAGGTCGCCTACACCTACGCGCTGCCCAAGGACGTGTGCGACAAGTACCACGTGCGCAAGTACGGCGCACACGGTACGAGCCACCGCTACGAGTGGATGATGGCCAAGGAGATCCTGGGCTCGCGCTGCCACCGCCTGCTTTCGTGCCATCTGGGCAACGGTGCTTCGCTTGCCGCCATTGAGGACGGCGTGTGCCGCGACACCACGATGGGCCTCACGCCGCTTGACGGCCTGATGATGGGTACCCGTTGCGGTTCCATCGACCCGGCCACCGTGTGCTATCTTCAGCGCGAGGGCGGCTACAGTTACCAGGAAGTCGACGACATGATGAACAAGCAGTCCGGTCTGCTTGCCATCTCGGGCATCTCCAACGATGCCCGTGACATCCGTACACGCGCCTCCGAGGGCGACGAGCGCTGCCTGCTTGCCTTCGATATGTTTGCCTACAAGGCCATGCAGCAGGCCGGCTCCATGATCGCTTCTATGGCGGGCGTGGACACCATCACCTTTACCGCCGGCATCGGCGAGAACGACTGGTCGATTCGCAAGGCCTTCTGCGACTGCTTTGAGTGGCTGGGCGTACGCATCGACAACAACAAGAACCGCGAGGCCGTGGGCAACGGCCCGCAGGTCATCAGCGCCGCCGGTTCAGCCGTCACGGTCATGGTCATCCCCACCGACGAGGAATACATGATCGCCCACGACGTCGAGCGTCTGACTAAGAACAACTAACGCGCGCATTTGCAAGTAAACGAAAGGCCTCCAGAGCAACAGCTCCGGAGGCCTTTTTGCTAGCAGCTGGACGGCGGAAACCCCATCCCATTTCGAGCGCAAATACTGGGACACGCTTTCCGGTTGAGGCACGTTGCGGAAAGTGCGACCCACAATAAAGCAAAATTCCGTCCCAAAGTTTCCCAAACAGGCCCCAAGCGGAAGCCACATCCCACAATCCGCCTCCAAACTGGGATGTAGTTTCCGGCGCAACAACCGCCGAAGCCCACCGGCCTTTCAATCTCCAAAGTGATCATCATCAGCAACGCCTGCGCTCCCAGCAACGGCACCCATCCATTCAGATTTTCAGCTCCAGCTCGTAGCCAAGCCGCCGTCCACTCCAGATGCCCTGAATGCCATGTGACGGCAGGGACCCTACAGGGTAAAGCTCTGAAAACTTTCCGCAGGACGGAGGAAGCCCCCGCCGCACGTAGTGCGCAGCGGGGGCTTCCGACATGTCCGAGGACGTTTTCAGAGCTTTACCCTGTAGGGTCCCGAGAGGATATGTACGCTACTCAGCCATCTGAGCCTGGACGGCGGTGATGGCCACGACACCCACGATGTCGTCAGCAGAGCAGCCGCGCGACAGATCGTTGACCGGCTTGGCGATGCCCTGCAGGATGGGGCCGTAGGCGTCGGCGCCGGCGAAGCGCTGGACCAGCTTGTAACCGATGTTGCCGGCCTCGAGGTCGGGGAACACCAGCACGTTGGCCTTGCCGGCAACGGAGGAGCCGGGAGCCTTGAGCTGGGCGACGGTGGGGACAATGGCGGCGTCGAGCTGCAGATCACCATCGATGGCGAGCTCGGGAGCCTTCTCCTTGCAGAACTTCACAGCCTCCTGGACCTTCTTGGCGACCTCGCCGCCAGCGGAGCCCATGGTGGAGTAGGAGAGCATGGCCACGTGCGGCTCAACGTTGCCCATGAAGGTGGACCAGGAGTGAGCGGAGGCGATGGCGATCTCGGAGAGCTCGTCGGAGGACGGGTTGATGTTGAGGCCGCAGTCGGCGAAGATCAGCGTGCCGTCGGTGCCGAACTGCGGGGTGTCGGTGCACATCACGAAGAAGGCCGAGACCAGCTTGGTGCCCGGGGCGGTCTTGAGGATCTGAAGCGCAGGGCGCAGGGTGTCGGCGGTGGAGTGGCAGGCGCCGGAGACCAGGCCGTCGGCGTCGCCCATCTTGACCATCATGGTGCCAAAGTAGGTGGCATCCATCACCTGGGCGCGAGCCTGCTCGATGGTAACGCCTTTCTTGGCGCGGAGCTCGGCAAACTTTTGCGCATACTCCTCGTGCTTCTCGGCATTGCGCGGGTCGATGACGGTGGCGCCGGGAACGTTGATCTCGTCGGGGTTGCCCAGGATGACGATCTTTGCCAGGCCCTCCTCGATGATCTTGGTGGCCGCGACGATAGTGCGCGGATCCTCGCCCTCGGGCAGGACGATCGTCTTAAGGTCAGCCTTGGCGGCAGACTTCATACGGTTTAGGAAATCGCTCATGTTACTCCTTACAAGCGTTTCGCTAAGCTCCAGGCGCCCGGCTGTTCACGAATAAACCCGCTGCTAGCGGGTCTACCTTTCAATTATGTTCGCCGCGGTGCTTGAGCTTTCCTTGTGTGGCAAGCTCATTATAGGACGCATTAGCGCTATAATCGCTCTGATAAATATGTCTCGAAGAATGTTCGAGAAAAGCCCAGCTAACGAGCCCGTGGCTTTTGACAAGGAGTATCGATGCAGATTACCTCAGGCCTGCCTGAAGGCTTTAACGCCGGCGCGTACGACATGATTGTCGTCGGTGCTGGATATGCCGGTGCCGTTTGCGCCCGCCGTCTTGCCGAGACCATCGGCTATCGTGTTGCCGTTTTGGAGCGCCGTAGCCACATTGCGGGCAATGCCTATGACTGCACTGACGAGGCCGGAATCCTGATCCACGAGTACGGTCCGCATATCTATCACACCTTTAACGAGCGCGTGCACAATTTCCTGTCGCGCTTTACCAAGTGGACGGATTATCAGCACAAGGTGCTCGCCAACATCAACGGTACCCTTATGCCCGTGCCCTTCAACCATGCGAGTCTCAAGCTCGCCTTTGGTGACGAGCGCGGCGAGGAGCTGTATCAGAAGCTCGTGGAGACCTTTGGCAAGGATGTCAAGGTGCCCATTATGGAGTTGCGTAAGAAGAACGACCCGGATCTTGCCGAGGTCGCCGATTACGTCTACGAGAACGTCTTTTTGCATTACACCATGAAGCAGTGGGGCCAGACGCCCGATCAGATCGATCCCTCGATCACCGGCCGCGTTCCCGTCTTTGTGGGCGATGATGACCGCTACTTCCCGCAAGCTCCCTTCCAGGGCATGCCGCAGGAGGGCTACACGGCGCTCTTTGAGCACATGCTCGACCACGACCTGATCGACGTGTTCTGCGACGTGGACGCCCGTGACCTCTTTGAAATCGACGAGACTACCGTCAAGATCGACGGCAAGGTCTATGGTGGCGAGATCGTCTACACCGGTCCACTCGACGAGCTGTTCAATCTCGATCTGGGCGCGCTACCGTACCGCACGCTCGACATGAAGTTCGAGACGCTCGATATGGACCAGTTCCAGCCCGTGGGCACCGTCAACTACACCACGAGCGAGGACTACACGCGCATTACCGAGTTCAAGAACATGACCGGTCAGGTCCTGCCCGGCAAGACCACCATCATGAAGGAGTACTCCAAGGCCTATACGCCCGGCTCGGGCGAGACGCCGTACTACGCCATTCTTGAGCCCGAGAACCGTGAGCTCTATGAGCGCTATCTTGAGCGCGTCCAGAACCTGACGAACTTCCACCCGGTGGGTCGTCTGGCCGAGTATCGTTACTACGATATGGACGCCGTGACCAATTCCGCCCTCGATCTTTCGGATGAGATTATCGCCTGCCATGCATAAAGTCATAACATTCGGTATTCCCTCGTATAACGCCGCCAAGGACATGGACCATTGCATCACCTCCATCTTGGAGGGGAGCAATTACGCTACCGATATCGAGATTATCGTGGTGGACGACGGCTCCAAGGACGAGACGGCCGCCAAGGCCGACGAGTGGGAGGCACGTTATCCCGGTATCATTCGCGCGGTACACCAGGAGAACGGCGGTCACGGTATTGCCGTCCTTTCGGGTCTGCGCGAGGCACAGGGCACCTACTACAAGGTCGTCGACTCGGACGACTGGCTCGACGCTGCGGCTCTTTCGACTATGCTGTCGATTCTGCGTGGCTTTGAAGAGCGTGACCAGCGCGTTGACCTGTTTATCTCGAACTACGTGTACGAGAAGGTTTACGAAGGCACGCATACCGCTATTGGCTACAAATTTGCCCTGCCGCGCAAAAAGATTTTTTCCTGGGATCAGATCGGTCATTTCCGCCTGGACCAGAACCTACTTATGCACAGCCTGTGCTATCGCACGGATGTGCTGCGCGAGTCTAACCTTCCCATGCCGCCGCACACGTTCTATGTGGACAACATCTACGCCTACGTGCCGCTGCCGCGTTGCAAGACCATGTACTACGCCGACATCGACCTCTACCGCTACTTTATCGGTCGCGAAGGCCAGAGCGTCAACGAGGCCACGATGGTCAAGCGTCTGGACCAGCAGTTCCGTGTGGCGCGCATCATGATGGAATCGTACCACCTGTACAGCGATGTTGAGTCGTCGCGTCTGCGCTCGTACATGATGGGCTATTTCACCATGATGATGGCGATCTGCTCGGTGCTTACCAAGCTTTCCGAGGAAGATTGCGCCGACGAGCGCCTAAAGACGCTGTGGAATGATTTGAAGGCCTATGACGAGCGCATGTATCGTCGTGCCCGCTACGGCGTGGTCGGGTTCTTCACCAATCTGCGCGGACGGGCCGGAGACAAAACCACACTCGGCCTATACCGTCTTGCCTCAAAGATCTTCAAATTCAACTAGCTGCCGAGTAATCGCTGCTGATAGGTTGACTGGGCCCCTTGGCCTTTAGTTTGCTACTGCGAACAGTCCTGCTCGCACGGAAAGCACATTAAGTGCTTTCCGGCTCGTGCGGAACTTGTATCAAACTAAAGGCCAAGGGGCCTCTGCTATAAGAATCGATTGTCAGGCTGCCTGAATTTGAAGATCTTAGACGCGCGGTACACAGGGGCCTTGGCTGAAAAGACTTGGTTGGTAGGTTGCCCGGTGGGGCTTGGTTATGTTTGTCGCGAGTTCCGCACGAGCCGAAGAGCACTTAATGTGCTCTTCGTGCGAGCCAGGACTGTAGAGCAGCAAACATAACCAAGCCCCACCGGGCAACCGGTCAGGTTAGGCTACTTCGCGGCGCCGGGGATGCCGTGGGAGGTTTTGGCGGTTTTGGCTCCGTTTACGATGGCGGTTTCCAAGGCCCTTACGGCGAGCATGCCCAGCAGGTCTAGGGGAACGGCGGCGCTTGCCTGGGCGCCTAGTTTGCCGCTGGCGAGGGTGTAGATGGTGTCGCCGTCGTTGGTGGTGTGCGTGGGACGGATGGCATGTGCGTAGGCGTCTGCGGCCATCTGGGAGACCTTGGTGGCTTGTGCCTTAGTGAGTTCCACGTTGGTGACGATGCAGCTGATGGTGGTGTTGGTGCGGTCGAGCGGCATCTGCATGGATCCGGCGGCGGCAAAGGCTGCGAGTTCCATGTCGACGATTTGGTCACTATCGGCTGCGGCGCGCATACCGGCAACCCACTCGCCGGTGAAGGGGTCGACAACGTTGCCGCAGGCGTTGACCGAGACCACGGCGCCCACCTTGACGGGGCCGAGCGCCACGGCGGCAGCGCCAAGGCCGGCCTTCATGCAGGTGGCGGGGCCCATGAGCTTGCCTACAGTGGCGCCGGTGCCGGCGCCCACATTGCCCTGCTCGAGCGTGGCGGGGGTGTTGTCGAGTGCTTCGCGCACGGCGGCGATGCCGGCCTCAATGTCGGGGCGAACGGTGGGGTTACCAAAGGCGAGGTCGAAGATACAGCTGGAGCACACGATAGGCACCTGCGTGGGGCCGACGGGAAGGCCGATGCCGCGGCTCTCAAGCTCGCGAGCGACGCCGCTTGCAGCCTCGAGGCCAAAGGCCGATCCACCCGAAAGGCAGACGGCGTGGACCTTGTCGACGGTGTTCTCGGGTCGCAGCAGGTCGGTTTCGCGCGATGCTGGAGCACCGCCGCGAACGTCAACGCCGCCGGTGGCGCCCTCGGGTGCCACGATTACGGTGCAACCGGTGCCGGCCTCCTCGTCCGTATAGTTGCCATAGCAAAAGCCATCGACATCGCAGACGTCAATGGCCTCGAGCAGTGTATCCATGTTTAACTCCTATCGGTTTTCCGCCGCGCCTTGTGCCCGGTCGGGATCCGTACGGTACGCCAAAATTGTAGGCGCTGGGGAATACCCAGCGCCAGATGCAATTACGAGAGTTTTTGAATCGCGCGCGCGACGCGGGCGATGGGTAGGCCCACCACGTTATAGAAGTCGCCCGAAATATCGTGCACGAGCATGCGTCCGCCTGTGCCCTGAATGCCGTAGGCGCCGGCCTTGTCCATGGGCTCACCCGAGGCGACGTAGCGCTCGATCTGCTCGTCGGTGAGCTCGTAGAACGTCACGTCGGTCACATCGACAAAGGACAGGCTCTCGGCGGCATGCGGGGCTGTAGCGTCGCCGGCTTTAACGATGCAGACGCCGGTTGCGACCTGGTGCGTGCGGCCCGAAAGCTCACGGAGCATGGTGTGCGCCTCGTCCTCGGTTGCCGGCTTGCCCAGAATCTTGCCGTCAAAGGTGACGATGGTGTCGGCCGCGACCGTCAGCTCATTGGGCTCGGCATACTCGGCAGCAACGGCGGCGGCTTTTGCGCGTGCTAAACGTTCAACGAGCGTAAGCGGGGCCTCGCCATCAAACGGCGTTTCGTCGATATCCGCGGGAATCACGCGAATGTTGTAGCCTGCCTTGCGCATCAGCTCTATGCGGCGCGGCGATTGGGAAGCCAAAATCATAGTTGGATGCCCTCGGCGACCTTCTCGACGGCCTTGTCGCCGACGAGCGTGCGCAGCAGCTCCAATGCAAAGGGGAGTGACTGGGCCATGCCGCTGGCAGTGATGATGTTGCCGTCTTGCGTGACCTTCTCGCCGGTATAGGCGCCTTCGGGGAAGCTTTTCTCAAAGCCAGGGAAGCACGTGGCGTGGCGCCCCTCGAGCAGGTCGAGCTCGCCCAGGATAAACGGGGCGGCGCAGATGGCGGCGACGTGCTTGGTCGCGGCGAACTCGCAGACCACGTCGCAGACACGCTGATCGGCACGCAGGTTGGTGGCACCGGGCAGGCCGCCGGGCAGCACGACGCAGTCGTACTCGTCAAAGTTGATCTCATCAAAGAGCGCATCGCAGGTCACGGGGATCTGCAGCGAGCTTACGACCTCGCGCGTGGGCATGATCGAGACGAGCGTGGCACGCACGCCGCCGCGACGCATGACATCGACCATGGTCAAGCATTCAATAGTTTCAAAGCCATCGGCGGCGAGAACGGCAACGCTGGGCATGAGGGTTCCTTTCATAGGCGGCATACAATTAGCCGTCTTATACCCCGAAGACCTCCGCTTGCCACGCTCGATTTCCCAATGATTTTTCTGAGCAACGATTAAGTGGCTAGTTGCGCCTAAGGTGGACGACGGTCTCGCAGTGGAAGGTTTGTGGGAACAGGTCGACTGGGGTGATCTTTGCGGGGGAGAAGGTGCCTTCTTCGACAAAGCGTTTGAGATCGCGCGCCAGGGTGGCCGGGTCGCAGCTTACGTAGGCGACATCGCGAGCACTCGTGCTGGCGATAAGGTCGATCGCCTCGGGGGCGAGGCCTGCGCGCGGCGGGTCGACCACCAAGACGTCGGCATCCTGGTCGGGGAACTCGCGCACCGCGTCTCCGCCGATGACGTCGACGTTATCAAGCTTGTTGATCTCCAGGTTACGGCGCAGGTCGCGCACGGCGGGGCCGTAGGCCTCGACGGCGGCGACAAGGTCGCAGCGGCGGGCGAGCGGCAGGGTAAAGGTGCCGGCACCGCAGTACAGGTCCACGGCAAGCTCGTCTTCCTGCGGGTTGAGCGCTTCCATGACAAGATCGATTAAAATCTCGGCACCCTTGGTGTTGACCTGGAAAAAAGACGGGGCAGACAAGCGCATCTGACCCTCGGCGATATTCTCGGTCCATGAGCCCTCTCCGGCGAGCATTTCGACCTTGGAGACACGGCGGGCCTTCTTTTCGCCCTTGCTCATCACGCGCACGATGCTTGTGGGATGAGCGGCGTCCGCCAGCACGCGGGAGACCTGCGAGCGCGGAAAAGAGCCTGTGGGCGTCCAGAGTGCGACCTCGAGTGCCTTGGTGCGGCGCGAAGCGCGAATGCCCACGCGTTCGAGCCCCAAGTCATGGCTGCCGCTTAGATAGTTGAGTGCGCCGACGACCGATTTGAGCGCCTTCGGGAAGCGCTTATCGAACAGCGGGCACGTATCGACGGCCACGATTTTGCTGGGGTCGACACCGTGCATGCCAAGGCGCACGCGACCGTTGACGACGGTCGGTTCGAGTTCGATTTTATTGCGGTAGCCCCAGTCGTCCTTGGTGTGGCAGATGGGCTGCACCAACTCATCGACCTGCTCAGGAGCGAACTTGCCGATGCGCTCGAGCGTGGAGCGCAGGTTTTGCTCCTTGGCGGCGAGCTGTGCCGCGCGTGAGAGATTGCCCCACGAGCAGCCGCCGCAGATGCCCACGAAGGGGCAGGGAGGCTGAATGCGATCGGGGCTTGGCTCCAGAATCTCGGTGGTGCGGGCACGCATGAACGACTTGCCGTCCTGTACGACCTCGGCCTCGACGGTGTCGCCTGCCACGGCACCCTGCACAAAGACGGCCTTGCCGTTGTCGGCGTGCGCCAGCCCGTCGGCGCCGTAGGTCATCGATTCTATAGTGAGCTTCATATTCCTGCCTGTCATTCGCGTTGTTGTTCGCACCATGGTAGCAGGGAAAAGCGCCCCGCATCCGAGGCTTTCCTCAAATGCGGGACGCTTCTACAAACTGCTTCTACAAACGACTATTTCGTCTTGCCGGTAATGAGCGTCTTAAGACCCAGGCCGATCAGGCCCAGACCCATGCGCACGCGACCGGGGCGATGGCGCTCGATGGCCTTGGTCTTGCCGGCGGGCTTATCGCGACGGGCGCTCGTCTCGGGTGCGGGCTTGGTGACCTGCGACTCGGGCTGAGGTGCAGGTGCGGGCTCGGGCTCAATGACGGTCGCCTGGACCTCTTGGACCTTGGGTGCTACTGGCTGCGGCTCGGCCTCGGGGGCGGGTTTCGCCTCAATGACGGGCTCGGGCGCGGCCTCGGCGTTGCGATAGGCACGCTCCAGTAGAGCTTCCTGCGAGTTGAAGGGTTTCTCACCCTCTGCACGCTCCACGGGGACCCAGGTGCCGTCGCTCGTGAGGCTGCGGGCCTTCACGTTGTCCCGCAGCTGCATGCCCATGTACTCGTGCACTAGGGCGCGGCAGGTGGGGTCGAGCACGGGGAAGGCGATCTCCACGCGGTGCTCGGTGTTGCGCGTCATCATGTCTGCCGAGCTCAGGTAAATCATGTCCGAGTCCACGCCAAAAGCGTAAACACGGGCGTGCTCCAAAAAGCGTCCGACGATGGAGCGGACATGCACGTTCTCGGTCTTGCCCGGAACACCAGGCTTGAGGCACGAGATGCCGCGGATGATCATGTCCACGCGCACGCCGGCACACGATGCCTCGGCGATCTTGTCGATGACCTCGCGGTCGGTGAGCGAGTTGAGTTTAAAGAACACGCGGGCGGGCTCGCCGGCAAGGGCGCGCTGGATCTCGCGGTCAAGCCCGCGCATGATGAGCGGTTTCAGTCCGACGGGCGCCACACCCAGGAAGCGGTAGTCGCCGCGCAGGTTGCCCAGCGACAGATTGCGGAAGAACAGGTTGGCGTCCTCGCCGATGCCGGGATGGGCTGTCATGAGCATAAAGTCGCTGTAGAGTTTGGCCGTCTTCTCGTTAAAGTTGCCGGTGCCCAAAAGCGTGAGGCGCGTTAGCGCCATGCCCTCGCGATAGGTGAGCTGGCAGATCTTCTGTCTCTTATACACATCTGACGCT
>CABSNL010000043.1 GCA_902479095.1 uncultured Collinsella sp.
TCTAGCTTCGTCGGCAGCGTCAGATGTGTATAAGAGACAGGTGATGGGGCGACCCTTGTGGGCGAGTTCGTCGAGCTTACGGTTGAGCATCACGATCTGGCTGTTCTGGTGCAGCAGCGGATGGTTCTCGTCGCGCGTGACCACGCCGCCGCCGGTGGAGAGCACCAGGCCGCTGCGCTTGGAGATGTCGGCCAGTGCCGCCGTCTCCTGCTCGCGGAAGGCCGCCTCGCCGCGCTCGACGATAAAGTTGGCGCAGGGTATGCCCAGGCGCTCCTCGAGGACGCGATCGAGGTCGATGTGCTCGCGGCCCGTGAGCTGGGCGATCTGCTCGCCCACGCGGGTCTTGCCCGAGCCCGGCATGCCGATGAGCGCGATGTTCTGCTCACGGCGGGACAGGCGCTCCGTTACGTCCAGGATGCGCTCGCGCGGGGTGGCTTTGCCTGTATAGCGCTCAACAGCCTGCGCTGCTTGTGCCACAAGCATGAGCAGTCCGCCGATGCAGGGGATGCCGCGGCGCTCGGCCTCGAGCATCAGACCCGTGCGGGCGGGGTTGTAGACAATGTCGATGACGCCCTCGAGCGCATCGAGGCCTTCGAGCATGCAGGGAGCGTCGGGGCAGTGGGGGAACATGCCGGCAGGCGTGCAGTTGACGAGTAACGCGGCATCTGACTGCAGTGCGAGGTTGCCGTAGTTGACCTCGCTTGTGCGGCCGACGGGCACGACGATGGCGCCCAGGTCGCCGAGCACCATGCTGGCCGTGGTGCCGGCACCGCCGGTGGCTCCGAGCACGAGGACCTTCTTGCCGGCAACCTCAACGCCAAGCTCCTCGACCAGGCACTGAAAACCAAAGTAGTCGGTGTTGTCCCCGCGCAGGCGGCCGTCGGGCAGGCGCGTGATGGTGTTGACGTTGCCCATGCGCTCGGCCAGGGGGCTCAACTCGTCCAGGTAGTCCATGACGGCACGTTTGTAGGGGATGGTCACGTTGGTGCCCTCCCACTCGTCGCCCGTCATAAAGGCTTCAAGATCCTCGGGCTCACGCTCAAAACGCACGTACTCCAGGTTAGCGAGCTCCTTGTAGATGGTCGGGGTGTAGCTGTGGCCCAGCACACGGCCCAGGACGCCGTAGGGGCGGGTTGCGGTGACATCGTCCATCTAGAGCACCTCCGTATAGCTGCCAAAGTAGGTGAAGCTCTCGCACACGTCGTCGATCGAGTCGAGCAGGTCGTCGAGGGCCTTGCTGCCAAAGGGGCAGTCCAGGTCAAAGTAGAACATAAACTCAAAGTCGCGACCGGGGATGGGGCGGCTCTCGAGTTTAATGAGGTTGATGTTGAGTGCGTAGAAGCGCTCGAGTACGCGATAGAGCGCGCCCGGCTCGTTGGCCGTGGTGATCATAAGCGAGGTGCGGTTGGCACCGGGATAGACGCGCGGTTCGCGGCTGATGACGACAAAGCGCGTGTAGTTGTTGTCCGAGTCTTGGATATTGGGCTCCAACACCTCGAGGCCATACAGCGCGGCACAGCTGCGCGAGGCGATAGCGGCGACGTCGGTGCGTTCGGAGTTGGCGACCATCTCGGCCGACATGGCAGTGTTGGGGTACTTGGTGGCATGCAGGCCGTGGCCCTCGATAAAGCCGGCGCACTGGGCAATGGCTTGGCCGTGGCTGTAGACCTCGCGCACGTCCTGGAACTTGATGCCGGGTTTGACGAGTAAGTTGTGATCGATCTTGAGGCGCAGCGAGCGCACGATATGGAAGTCGAACTGTGCGAGCAGGTCGTAGACGGCGTTGACCGAGCCAGCGGTTGAGTTTTCGATGGGCAGCACGCCAAATTCGCAAAAGCCGTCGCGTACGGCGCGCATAACTCCCTCAAAGGTCTCAAAGAACGCGATATCTGGCACGTCGAAGAGCTTGCACGCGGCGATCTGGCTGTAGGCGCCTTCGACGCCCTGGCAGGCGACGGTGGCCGTCTGGGGGAAGGGCGTGTCAAAGGCTGCGGTCGTGGCATGGGCCTTTTGCGACACCGTGATGCCCTTGAGCTCGTTGATATAGCGCTGCTGTTCGGCCTTGCTCATGCTCATGAGGAGACGGAACAGGGTGATGGTCTGGGCCTCGTAGCGCTCGGGTGCGCGGCTGGCGAGGTTGTTGAGTTTGGAGCGCTCGCGGGCGGGGTCAAAGACGGCCTTGCCCATCTCGATCTTTGATTTGGCGACCTCGGTGGCAATATCCATGCGCTCGACAAAGCTGTTGAGCAGGGTGGTGTCGATGCCATCGATGGCCTGGCGGATGTCAGCAAGGTCCATGGGGCCCCTTTCACGTGTCGGTGATTTTTCTGGGACGGGGATTAAAAAATCATTGTGTACCTAATGATTTTGTAATCCCCGTCCCAGAAAAAAACTGGGCGGGCGTGGGGGCCGGAGTTGGCCCCCGGAGATTTTTAGCGCTGGCCTGCGTCCTCGAGGAGGGCATCCCAGATGGCGAGGGCGGCGGCTGCTTCGGCAACAGGGACGGCGCGCGGGACGATGCAGGGATCGTGACGGCCGTGGACCGAGAGCTCGGCGTTTTCCATGGCGTCCATGTCTACGGTCTGCTGCTCGCGGCCGATGGAGGGCGTCGGCTTTACGGCCATCCGCCACATGACGGGTGCACCCGTTGAAATGCCGCCCAAGATGCCGCCGGCGTTGTTGGACTCGACCGCAATCTCGCCGGTCTCGGCATCAACGCGGTACGGATCGTTGTTCTCGCTGCCGCGCATGGCGGCCACGGCAAAGCCCATGCCAAACTCCACGCCCTTTACGGCGGGAATGCCAAATGCGATCTGTGCGATGCGGTTCTCGATACCGTCGAACATGGGGTCACCAATGCCCGCGGGAAGCCCGTAGATGCCGCACTCCACGATGCCGCCGATGCTGTCGAGTTCGTCGCGCGCGGCCAGAATTTCCTCGCGCATGCGACCGGCAGCGGCGGCGTCAATGCAGGGCAGGTCGTTTGTAAGGGTCGCCTTGCGGTCGGCCTCGCGATAGACCATGTCGTCCATGGGTAGGTCCGAGATGCCGCCTATCTGCGCGACGTGCGCCATGACCTTGATGCCACGGGCCTCGAGCGCCTGTAGTGCGATGCCGCCGGCGATGCATAGGGGGGCCGTCAGACGACCGGAGAAGTGTCCGCCGCCGGCGACGTCGTGCATGTTGTGGTACTTCACGCGCGCCGGAAAGTCTGCGTGCCCGGGGCGGGGCTTGCGGCGCAGCTCGGAATAGTCCTTGGAGCGCGTGTTGGTGTTCTCGATAATCGCGGCGATGGGTGCGCCGGTGGTGTGCCCATCGACCACACCGGCAATGATATGCGCGGCGTCGGCCTCGCGGCGCTTGGTTGCGGTCTCGTCGCGACCGGGGGCGCGACGGTCCAAAAAGGCCTGCAGCTGCTCCTGGTCAATGGCAATACCGGCAGGAATGCCGTCGAGTGAGCAGCCGATAGCAGGGGAGTGCGACTGGCCGAAAATGCTCAGATGCAAAACGTTGCCAAAGGTCGAGGACATGCTATTCCTCCTCGAGCGTGACCTTGCCGCCCAGCAGGCGGTAGTGGTCAAAGAAATCGGGATAGGACTTGTTGACGGCCTCGGCGCCGTGGATCACGACCTCGCCGGTGGCACGGCTCGCAGCGATGGCGGCCATCATGGCGATGCGGTGGTCGTTGTGCGAATCGACCTCGCCGCCGGTAAAGGCATCGACGCCCTTGATGATGAGGTCGTCGCCGGCAATGCGCACCTGTGCGCCCAGCGCGGTGAGCTCATGGGTGGTGGTGGCCAGGCGGTCGGATTCCTTGATGCGCAGGCGGGCGCAATCGCGGATGAACGTGCGGCCTTGCGCCAACGATGCCACGGCCGAGATAACGGGCACCAGGTCGGGAATGTCGTGCGCGCTCATCTCGAAGCCGGCGAGCTTGTCGGACTGCACGGTGGCGGCGTTGGTGGAGCGCACGATGCGGGCGCCAAAGCGCGAGAGCGCGGCAAGCACGTTGCGGTCACCCTGCGCGGAGCTGAGCGACACGCCCTCGACGGTGATGGGGTCGGAGCCGATGGCGCCGGCGCACAGCCAAAAGGCGGCGTTGGACCAGTCGCCCTCGACAGCCACGTTGCCAGGCGTGCGGTACGAGCCGCTGTTCACGCGGAAGTTCGTGATCTCGGGCTGGCCGTCCTTGGCGGGAATACGCTCGACATTGACCTCGACGCCGAAGGCCTTCATGGCCTGGATGGTCAGGTTGATATAGGGGCGGCTCTCGATAAGGCCGGTCACCTGCACGCAGGAGGGCTGGGCCAGAAGCGGGGCTGCCAGCAGCAGGCCGGAGATGTACTGCGAGCTCACGTTGCCCGGCAGGATAAAGGTGCCCGGGCGCATGCGGCCGCTTGTCTTGAGCGGAAAACCGTCCAGGCCCTGCAGGTCGCAGCCGGCGGCAATGATCTCGTCGGAGAGCGGGGAGAGGGGGCGTGCGCCCAGACGACCCTGGCCCACAAAGGTGGCCTCTGCCCCCAGCGCGCAGGCGACGGGCAGCATAAAGCGCAGCGTGGAGCCGCTCTCGCCGCAGTCGAGCGTGCCGCCGGCAAGTGCCTTGAGCAGGCCAAACTCAATGCTCTTCATGGTGGGGTGGACCTGGAAGCCGTCCTCGACGGTCTCGATGCGGGCACCCAGCGCCGTGAGGCAGCGCACCGTGGCTTCGATATCGGCGCAGGTGGTGTTGCAGGTCACATGCGTCTCGCCGTTGGCAAGGGCGGCGCAGATGATGAGGCGGTGCGCCATCGACTTGGATGCGATGGCGGGAACGGTGCCCTTGAGCGGGGAGGGGGTGATGCGGGCTAGCATACGGATGCGTCTCCCTTCTGGCCGAGGCCCTCGGCAATTAAATCATGGAAGGTGGAAAGCGGCGTGCGGTCGATGCTGCAGCGGCCAATACCGTGCGGAATCACCAGATCGATGGTGTCACCGGCGCGTTTTTTGTCGTGCAGCGCCTCGGCAAAGACGGCGTCGGCCGAAAGCTCGCAGCGAGTCTTGAGACCATGACGGGCGCAGAGCTCTTCGATGCGGCCGGGGAGTTCGGCGTCACAAATGCCGTGCAGGGCCGCGGCACGCGTGATGATGCCCATGCCGATTGACACGCAGTTACCGTGTCCCAGCTCAAAGTGCTCGCAGGCCTCGACGGCGTGTCCGGCGCTATGTCCAAAGTTGAGGAGTTTGCGCTGGTTGGTCTCGCGCTCGTCGGCAACGACTACGGCACGCTTGATGTCGATATTGCGGGCGATGATGAGCGCCACGCGGGCCACGTCCTGGTTGAGCAGCTCCAGCGTGAGCGGGGTCTTCTCCAGCTCGGCGAAGAGCTCCGGATCGGCGATTACGGCGTGCTTGACGACCTCGCCGCAGCCGTCGGCGAACTGCTCGGGCGTGAGGGTGGCAAGGCATCCCACGTCGGCGATAACAACACTTGGTTGCCAAAAGGCGCCAGCCAGGTTCTTGCCGGCGGCCAGGTCGATGGCCGTCTTGCCGCCCACCGACGAGTCCACCATGGCGAGCAGGCTCGTCGGGATCTGCACAAACTTGCAGCCGCGCATGTAGGTGGCGGCCGCAAACCCGGCCACGTCGCCCACGACGCCGCCGCCGAGCGCCACGATCACGTCGGAGCGCGAAAGCTCGTGCTCGGCCACAAACTCAAGAATGGCAACGTAGGTCTCGGCGCGCTTGTGTGCCTCGCCGGCCTCGAAGGTGCAGATGCTTACCTCATAGCCCGATGCCTCCAGGCTCTGCTTGACGGGCATCTGGTAGAGCGGACCCACGTTGGTGTCCGTCACGATGACGGCGCGAGTGCCTCCGGCGGTGGCGCGAACGAGCGGCCCTGCCTGCTCCAGCAAAAAAGTGCCCACGTGTACCTGGTAGGGGCGTGCGGTGTCGATATCGATGGTAATCGCCATAAGCTATGGTCCTTTCGACCTGGCGTGATGGGTGGTCTAGTGGGCGCTCTCGTCGTCGAGTGCGCGCTTGATGCGATCGCCCTCGGCAAGGAGATTCTCCAGATAGCGCTGGTCGCGGTCTTTGAGCGCGCGGCTGTAGGCGCCGAGCGAGTCGATCAGATGGTCGATCTCGAAGGCGAGCGCGTCGGCGTCGTCGGTCATGAGCTCGGACCACATCTGCGGGTTAAGGTGGGCCACGCGCGTGAGGTCGCGGTAGCTGCCGGCAGAAAAGCCGTGGTGGACCTGGGCGGTGGGACTCTTTACGTAGGCGTTGGACACCACGTGCGCGAGCTGGCTCGTAAAGGCGATCACGCGGTCGTGCTCGGCAGCGCTGGTCACGCTGAACTTGCCAAAGCCCAGGGGGCGCACCATTTCGCGCACCTGGCCCAAGAGCTCCAGTTTGAGGGCATCGTCTACCGCGGGCGGAACGAGCACGAGCGGTGCGCCCTGGAACAGGTCGGCGCGGGAGTGCGCGTAGCCCGAGAACTGGGTGCCCGCCATGGGGTGAGCGCCCACAAAGTAAAAGCCGTGTTCGCGGGCAAGCTCAAAGGCGCGTTCGCACACGATGTCCTTGACGCCCACCGTGTCGATCACCACGGGGCCCATAATGGCCTCGGTGTCGGTGGCGTCGGCGAGCGCCTGGGCATGCGCCTCGAGCCACTCGATGCAGGCCTCGGGGTAGCAAGCCAGGACGATGATGTCGCATTCGCCGAGTGTCTTGTCGTTGAGCTCTCCGGCGACAGTGCCCATGCTGGCGGCCGTCATGACATCGTCATCGGGGTCCCAGGCCAGCACGCGGACGCCCGCCTGTGCATAGCCGCGGGCAAAGCTGCCGCCGATGAGGCCAAGGCCGACGATGCCGGCGCACTTGGGGCCGCCCTGGTTAACGCGCGCGTTTCTCACCGTACCCATGGGCTACTCCATGGTCTCTTGGCAGACAACCTCGCGGATGGCTCGGATGCGGCGCATGGTGTCGTCGAACTGATCGGGGGTGAGGGCCTGGGCGCCGTCGGACCAGGCTCGGCTCGGCTCGTCGTGGACCTCGATCTCCAGGCCGTTGGCGCCGCAGGCGGTCGCGGCGAGCGCCATGGGCTCAACGTAGCGGGTGTAGCCGGTGGCGTGGCTGGGGTCGGCGACGACAGGCAGGTGCGACAGGTGGTGCAGCACCGGCACGGCGTTGAGATCGAAGGTGTTACGGGTGCGGGTTTCGAAGGTGCGGATGCCGCGCTCGCACAGGATGACGTTGTCGTTGCCCTCGCTCATGATGTACTCGGCGGCCATGAGCAGCTCATCGATCGTGCCGGACATGCCGCGCTTGAGCAGGATCGGGGTCTGGGTCTTGCCGACCTCCTTGAGCAGGGGGAAGTTCTGGGCGTTGCGGGCGCCGATCTGCATGACGTCGATCTTCTTGTCCAAGAAGACCTGCACGTCGCGTGGGTCCATGATCTCGGTGACGATCGGCATGTCGAGCTCGGCAGACGCCTCGCACAGCAGGTCGAGGCCGGCGGGGCCCATGCCCTGGTAGGCGTAGGGGGAGGTGCGGGGCTTGTAGGCGCCACCGCGCAGCATCGTGGCGCCGGCGGCCTTTACGCGGCGTGCGATGCGGATGAGGTTCTCGCCCTCGACGGAGCAGGGACCGGCGATGACCTGGAACTGGTCGCCGCCGATCTTGACGCCGTGGCCGCAGTCGATGACGGAATCCTCGGGGTGGAATTTGCGGTTGGCACGCTTAAAAGGCTCGGAGACGCGCTGCACGCGCTCGACGACATCCATAGACTCGAGCAGGAACGGGTCGATCTTGGTCGTATCGCCCACCAGGCCGATGATCGTCTCGTTCTCGCCGCGCGAGACGTCGGTCTTCAGGCCTTTTTTCTCAATCCAGCTGACGATATGGCTGACGGCCTCGTCGCTGGCGCTCTGCTTTAGAATTGCAATCATGGTGTGCCTCTCACCTCGATGGATAACTTTTGCAAAAACGGCCCGCATCGCGAGCCGTGTATATATGGTGCATGAGAGTTTATACTATCTGACTTGCTTTTGCCTTCTAAAGTGGGCCGTTGCGCCACGTCTTCCTCGGAATTGCAAAGCTTTTTCTTTTATTTTGTTAGCCCGTGGTGCACTTGGGTATAATGCCAAACGTTGGCCCTATTAGCTCAGGGGATTAGAGCGTCTGCCTCCGGAGCAGAAGGCCGTTGGTTCGAATCCAACATGGGGCACCATCGAACGTAAGACCGTCCGAACCTCGCATGGTCCGGGCGGTTTTTCTTATACCGACGCGACGTGATGGGACGTGGTATGGCAGCAACGGATATCGAGCGCGGACTCTCGACCGCCGAGGTTGAGGAGCGCATCGCCGCCGGTAAGATCAACCGCAACATGGAGCTCAAGACCAAGTCGGTCAAAGAGCTCATCATCGAGAACCTCTGCACGCTGTTCAATTTGATCAACGTGATCTTGGCGTTCCTGGTCATTTTGACCGGTTCGTTTAAGAATTTGACGTTCCTGTTCGTGGTGTTCTTGAACACCGCTATCGGCGTCATTCAATCCATGCGTTCCAAGAAGATGGTCGATAAGCTCACGCTTCTGACCTCTAAGAAGGCCATCGCGGTGCGCGACGGTGCCGAGGTGGAGCTCGACTTGGACCAGATCGTGCTCGATGACATCATCCGCCTGGGGCGCGGCGATCAGATTCCCGCTGACGCCGTGGTGGTTTCGGGCGAGGCGCTCGTGAACGAGAGCCTGCTGACGGGCGAGAGCGACCCTATCAAGAAACAGCCCGGTTCCGAGCTCATGAGCGGCAGTTTTATCGACTCGGGCCTGCTGCGCGCCCGCGTGATCCATGTCGGCGCCGACAACTACGTGGCAAAAATTAACAACGAGGCCAAGTACGTCAAAAAGGTCAATTCCGAGATCATGAACGTGCTTAACGCCATCGTGCGCTTTGCGAGTATCATCATGATCCCGCTCGGTTTGGCGTTGTTTGCCTCGAGTGTGAGCGAGCTGTGGGATGCCGCGGGAACCCCGGGCGATAGCGCGCTTTCGTGGTGCTTCTCCGAGCTGTTGGCTGGTCATGTGCCTTCGTCGGCGCTGCTGTCCACGGTGGGCGCCCTGCTGGGCATGATCCCGCAAGGCCTGGTGCTGCTGACCTCGTCGGTGCTCGCCATCGCTACGGTGCGCTTGGCCCGCCGCAAGGTGCTGGCGCAGCAGCTCTACTGCATCGAGACGCTCGCTCGCGTCGACGTGCTGTGCCTGGACAAGACGGGCACCATCACGTCGGGCCGCATGGAGGTCGAGGGCACGTATCCGCTGCCGGTTGAGGGCGTGAGCCTAGGCGTCGGCCCGGACGAGGCGGCCGTTCCCGTCGATACCACGGTGCTCGATTTTGCGCTGGCTAACGTGGCACGTGCGACTTCGGCCGATGCCAACGAGACCTGCCAGGCGCTGCTCAACTATTACGCCGATCGCCCGGTCGAGGTGTCTGAACCGCTGTCGGTCATTCCGTTCTCGTCGTCAAAAAAATGGAGTGGCGCTTCGTTTGCGCAGGGCTCCTATGTGATGGGCGCCGCGCAGTTTGTGCTTTCGGAGCGTGTGTTTTCGCAGGTCGAGAACCGTGTCGCCGAGCTTGCCGATACCTGCCGCGTGCTCGTGGTGGCGCGCGTGGACGGCTTTACGCCCGATGGCGATATGGTGGGAGAGGCCGAGCCCGTGGGCTTTGTGACCATCCGCGACGAGATTCGTACCTCGGCGGCCGAGACCATCGGCTACTTTAACGAGCAGGGCGTGACCCTCAACGTGATCAGTGGCGACGACCCGCGTACGGTGTCGTCGATCGCGCGCGTGGTGGGCGTGCCGGGGGCGGACGCTTATGTGGACGCCACGACGCTCGATACGCCGGCCAAGCTCGATGCCGCAGTGGACCGCTACCATGTCTTTGGTCGTGTGACCCCGCAGCAGAAGCGCGAGCTCGTGCAGGCGCTCAAGCGCCGCGAGCACACCGTGGCCATGACGGGCGACGGCGTCAACGACGTGCTGGCTCTCAAGGAGGCCGACTGCTCCGTTGCCATGGCGGCCGGCTCCGATGCCGCGCGCAACGTGGCCGAGATCGTACTCGTCGACAACGACTTTGCCTCGATGCCCGCCGTGGTGGCCGAGGGTCGTCGCTCCATCAACAACCTGCAGCGTTCGGCCTCGCTGTTCCTGACCAAGACGCTGTTCTCGATGGGTCTGGCGGCGCTGTGCATCGCGCTGCCGCCGTACCCCTTCGAGCCCATCCAGATGACGCTCATCAACTTCTTCTGCATCGGCGCGCCGGGCTTTGTGTTGGGCCTTGAGCCCAACAATGCTCGCGTGAAGGGTGCGTTTTTGACCAACGTACTCAAGCGTGCACTGCCGGCGTCGATTGCGGTCATTTTGGCTGCGGCGCTCGATATCTTTGTGGCGCGCGTGTTTGGCTTTAGCCAGCTCACGCTGTCTACGATGTGCCTGCTTACGTCGTGCGCGGCGAGCGTCAGTCTGATCTGGCGCATCTCGCAGCCGCTCACACCCTTACGAGTGGTGCTCTTTGTGTTTGTAGTCGCCGGCATCCTAGTGGGCGTTATCGGATTCCCGGAGCTGCTGTCTATTGCCAACCTGTCGATGGGCCAGATGGTTATCTTGGCTGTCATCGTGGTCTTTACCTGCTCGGTGTTCTTTAAGCTCGCCACGATGATGGATTCGCTCGAGCCGCGTCGTCGTCATGCCGCAACTGGTTTTGGCCGCGGTGTGCGCGTCCGCCTGGGTCGCGGTGGCGGCAAGGTGAGCTCGACGGGTTCGACGGCCGAGCGTTTTGCCAAGCGCTTCGCCGCCGACATGGCGCAGCGCCGCGAAGATCGCACCGTTCGCGAGGCCGAGGCCCGCGCGCTCGAGGGCGTGGCCCAGGCCCAGCCCAAGAAAAAGAGGAGTGCCGGAGCCAAGCGCTCCCGCGTGACGAAGTCCGCCCAAGGCATCAAAGTCTCGATGCCAAGCAAAAAGAAGAAGTAGCTACGCGCCCTGGCGATGTTGAATTGGTGCCTTGTTCCTGTGGGGCCGTGGCGATGTTATGCTCTAACCTCGATTGTTTGAATTGCTTCGAAAAGAGGATGCCGTGATCTGCCCGCATTGCCTTAAGACTATCGAGGACGGCGCCTCGTTCTGCCCCTACTGCAACGCCTATGTGGGTCCGGGCGATGGTCCCGAGCACACCGAGTTCGTGTTCTGTGAGGGCTGCGGTGCCCGTCTTTCTCCGCATGATCGTACGTGCCCCAAATGCGGACGTCCCGCTCCGGGTATCCTCTCCGAGGACGCGGCCGCATCCGACCTGGCAGCGGGCCGCACGGCGGGCTTTCCGCGCCTAACGCAAGAGCAGATCGATACCGAGGTGCCGCATGCGCCGGCCTCTGCCGCTGCGGTGCTTTCGGATGCCGCTGATCCTAACGAGACCTGCGTGCTGCCGGCTTTCGATAAGGATTTCGGTATTCCCAAGGTCGATATTCCCACGCCGGTTTCCCTGCATGACGATCCTCAAAAACCCAAGCGCAAGGTGCACCCCGACGAGGACGCCTATCACAAGCACAAGCGTCATATCCCCAAGCCGCTCATCGTCATCGCGGTCCTTGCCGTCCTTTGCGGCGGTGCCTATTGGTTCGTGACGGCCGATCCCATGGGTGTCATGCCTGGCTTCTATGACCAGTTTGGCCAGGCCGCGCAGACGACCTTCCCTACGCGCCAAAAGGGCGAGGCGACTGAGGACGATACCAAGCAGGACGATTCTGCCGAGGTGGTCCAGGAAGAAACCGTGCTCACCGATGATCAGCTCTATACCAGGCTCGACGGTCTGTATCAGACCATCGTGTCCTACGGTGACGAGGACCAGATCGGCGAGGTCATCGATTCCTTTAACAACGGCTATCTTCGAACGCCGCTGTCCACCCGCCAGGAGTTGTCGCAGAGTGCCTACGCCCTGCGCGACCAGATCAAAAAGACGCAAGATGAGCTCAACAACCTTAAGCACCAGGACGATACGGTCTATGCGGATGACATCGCCCACTTAAAGCAGCTTGCCGAGTGGATGTACGAGCGCGTCGACGTGATCTGCCAGAGCTGGGATATCTCGCTGGCCATTCCCGATGGCGAGTCGATGAGTTCCCACCAGAGCGAGATCCTGGCGCCCATCGCACAGGGCGGCAACAGCGCGCTGAATCAGTACGACGCCAACGTGGGCTCCTGGAAGCCGCAACAGCGTTCCTAAAATTAGTTCGCCATAGTCGGCATAACCTACGTGCGCAATTGATGTAAGCGCATGCTTATTGCTACAATTCGTACAAATATGCTTTAAACGCACGAGGAAGGAACCACATGTTTGGTTTTAAGAAAGAGCTCTACACGCCCGAGTATCAGCTTGCCGGCGACGAGTGCGCCGTTATCGAGACGTCGAAGGGTACCATCAAGGTCAAGTTTGACGGTGAGGGCGCACCCATTCATGTCGCGAACTTCTGCGAGCTTTCCACGATGGGTTTCTATGATGGCCTTAAGTTCCATCGCTATGTGCCCGGTTTTGTCATTCAGGGCGGCGATCCCAATACCCGCGATATGTCCGGCGCCGACGTCGCTGCCGGTCTTGAGGGCCCCGACGGCATGCCCGGTACCGGTGGCCCCGGCTACTGCATCAAGGGCGAGTTTGCCACCAATCCGCGCAACAGCCATGTCGATGGTGCCCTTGCCATGGCACGCTCCATGGACCCCGATTCCGCGGGTTCGCAGTTCTACTTCTGCCTGGGCGCCCAGCATAACCTCGATTCCGGTTACACCGTCTTTGGTACCACGGTCGAGGGTCTCGATGTGATTTCGCAGCTGCGTGCCGGCGACGAGATCGTCCATGTCGAGATCGTTCACGAGTAAAGGGGACTTCCTTGAATAGCCAGCTGATCCAACAGGGCCGCGCCGCTTACCGCGCGGGTGATTTTTCCGCTGCAGCCCAGATGCTTGGGGCGGCAAAAACTCCCGATGAGATTATGGGCGAGGCCGATCACCTTCGTGGTAACGCCTTGATGCACCTGGGCATGTATGCCGAGGCCGCCGAGGCCTATGCCGCCGCCCTCAACGACGGCACCTACGGCAAGCGCGGCGCACTGCTCACCAACCGCGGCAAGGCGCTCGCCGCCGTGGGCGACTACACGACGGCCGCTCAGGCGTTCTCTGCTGCTACGCAGGATGCTTCCTATGCCACGCCGTTCAAGGCCTATCTGGGCCTTGGTAACGCGCTGTTCCAGTCGGGCGACTATACCAACGCGGGTACTGCCTTCCGTCAGGCCGCCATCGACGGCGCCAATCCGGCTCCTGCCGCTGCACTCGGCGAGCTCGGTCGTTGCTTCATTAAGCTCGGCCGTCCGGCGGATGCCGTGGAGACCTACCGCACGGCTATCGACTTTGCCGGCCCCCGCGACGACACGCGTGCGCTCAACGCCGGCATGGGTCAGGCGCTTTCTGCCGCCGGCCGTCCGTCCGACGCACTCGACGCCTTTAACGCTGCCACTGCCGATGGCATCTACCAGCTCACCTCCGAGCAGGCCGATGAGCTTGCCCGCGTGCACGATTCGCTTGCCGTGCTGTCTGCCCAGACGGCTATGGCCACGGCTCCGGCGCCCGCGATGGACGCTCCTGCCGTTGACCCGCTCGATCCTACGGGCGCGACCGGTCAGTTTATGCCCGATCCCTCGGACACCGGCTTCTTTACGCTGTCCGAGTCCGAGATGGTCCAGCAGGACCGTCAGGACCGTAAGCAGGCCAAGGTCCGTCGTCGCCATCGCCACACGGGTCTCAAAGTCTTCATCGTGCTGCTTCTGCTCATTTTGATCGCCGCGGGCGGTCTGGGCTTTGCCTACACGCGCGGCTTTGGCTTCCCGTCTCAGGAGTCTGTCGTTACCGATCTGTTCCAGGCTGCCGGCGACGGTGACACCGCAAAGGCCGAGTCTTGCCTGGCCTCGAGCCTGTCCGAGGACGCCAAGTCGATGATCATCTCTTCGATTCCGCAGGGTGCCACCGTGTCCGTCGAGGGCATGGATCAGTCCATGACCGAGACGACCGCTAAGGTGAAGGCATCGCTGTCCAAGGGCGGCGAGCAGGAGTACACCGTCAAATTCGTGCGCTCCGACAACCATATCGGCTGGGCCGTTTCCTCGCTCGATATGGATTTCTCGGCTGCTGACAACCAGTAGTGACCTTATGGGATTTAGCTTTGCCCGGCGCTTCACCGCAAGTGAGGTGCCGGGCTTGCGCTAGTATCATGAGCTAGTAGTTTTCCAGCAATCATCCAACACATCAGGAGTTGCGTTGTTTTCTTTGATGGATATGTTCTTCGGTAGCTATGCGGGCGATCTTGCCATCGACCTCGGTACCGCAAATACGCTTGTCTCCGTGCGCGGCAAGGGCATCGTCATTCGCGAGCCCTCTGTTGTCGCCATCGACAAGAACGACGAGCGCATCCTGGCGGTCGGTATCGAGGCAAAGCGCATGCTCGGCCGTACGCCCGGCAACATCGTGGCCGTTCGTCCCCTGAAGGACGGCGTCATCGCCGACTTCGATGTTACCGAGGCCATGCTTCGCTACTTTATCGACAAGGCTTCCGAGAAGCGCTATCCGTGGACCCCGCGTCCGCGCGTTGTCGTCTGCGTTCCCTCCGGCGTCACGTCGGTCGAGAAGCGTGCCGTATTTGAGGCCACGATCCAGGCCGGCGCTCGCCAGGCCTATCTGATCGAAGAGCCCATGGCTGCCGCTATCGGCGCCGACCTGCCCGTCGAGGAGCCCACCGGCTCCATGGTCATCGATATCGGTGGCGGTACCACCGAGGTCGCCGTTATCGCTATGGGCGGTATCGTCGTCTCGCAGTCCATCCGTATTGCCGGTGACGAGTTCGATCAGGCCATCCTCACGCACGTTCGCGATGCCTACAACCTGGCCATCGGCGAGCGTACGGCAGAGGACATCAAGATCAAGGTCGGCTCCGCTGTGCCGCTCAAGGACGAGCTCGATGTCGAGGTCAACGGCCGCGACGTGATCACCGGTCTGCCCAAGACCGTGCGCATCGAGAGCGAGGAGATTCGTCGCGCGCTCAACAAGCCGCTCGACGAGATGGCCAAGGCCGTTAAAGACGCCCTCGATGCTACGCCGCCCGATCTTGCCTCTGACCTTATGTACTATGGCATATTGCTGACCGGTGGCGGTGCGCTGCTGCGCGGTCTCGACGTGCGCCTGCGCGATGAGACCGGTGTTTCGGTCAACGTCAGCCCTACGGCGCTCGATAACGTCGTTAACGGCTGTGCCCGCGTGCTCGAGGCCAATGCGTTTGATGGCGGCTTCGTCCAGACCAATGCTTAATTTCCAAAAGGTGGATTCCATTTGGCACGATCTTCGGGTTTCTCCACAAATCTGAATACCAAGCGACAATCAACGGGTATGCGCCCGTTGATTGTTTTCAGCCTGATTTCGGTGTTGCTGCTCACGTTTTACATCCGCGAGGGCGAGGCAGGACCGATTCATGCCGTGCGTTCGGGCGTAACGACGATTACCTCGCCGGTGCGCTTTGTGGGCTCGGCTGTGGCGGCTCCCTTCAATGCGATCGGCAACGTGTTCTCTAACCTTACGGCTTCGCAGGACACGCTCGACGAGCTCAAGAAGCAAAACGAGGAACTGACCTCTAAGGTTGCTGAGCTCTCCGAGGCTCAAAAGACCGCTGAGCGTCTGGAGGGGCTGGTCGGCCTGCAGTCGACCTACAACCTCAAATCGACCGCAGCTCGTATCGTTGGTGCCTCGGGTGATGCCTGGACCTCGACCGTCACGATTGATAAGGGTTCTGCCGACGGGCTTACCATCAACATGCCTGTGACGAGTTCGGCCGGTGTTATCGGCCAGATCATCGAAGTCTCGGCCAAAACGTCCACCGTGCGCCTGATTGGCGACGAGAACTCCGGCGTATCCGCCATGGTGCAGGACACGCGCGCCCAGGGCATGCTGCAGGGTCAGGCTGACGGCACGCTGCGTCTTGAGTACGTGAGCGTCGACTCCGATGTTAAGGTTGGCGACATCATCGTGACCTCGGGCATCGGTGGCGTGTTCCCCAAGGGCCTTCCGCTCGGCACCGTCTCGTCGGTTGAGAAATCGGCAAACGACGTGTACTACACCATTGTGGTGCGCGCTCAGACCACGGCCGAGAACAACGAGGAAGTGCTGGTCATTACCTCGCTGACCGACGAACAGTCGGCCTCGGATGAGGACGTGAGCACGGCCAACAGCACGCCGCAGGGAACGTCGCGCGATGCTGCAACCAAGACGAAGGACGAGGGCTCGGATGACAGTTCCGACACGTCCGAGACGGCCGATTCCGGCTCGAGCGAATAGGGGGCATGTCCATGGATCTACACGAGCAGGGGATGAGCTCCCGCACGTTTGTGATCGCCGCCATTGTGTGCGTGCTGCTGCAGGCAGGCCTGGCACCGCAGATCTCCATTGCGGGCGGTCGTGTCAACTTCATGATTATCCTGGTGTGCCTAAGCGTGTTCTCGGGCGACCCGACCCGTGCCGTCGTGTGCGGTTTTTGCAGCGGCTTGTTCTATGACCTGTCCGCTGCCGTGCCGGTGGGCGTTATGTCGCTCCTGCTGACCGTGGGTTCTTTTGCCCTGGTGCACAGCGCCGTCGGTCAGACGGGCGGTACCCCGAGTGCGCGCGGCATCACTGTGGGCGCCTTCGCGCTCGTCATTAATGTGATCTACAGCATCATCTTGCTGTTTATGGGTTTGGAGACTGTCTCTTATACACATCTGACGCTGCCGACGAAGCTAGAAGTGTA
>CABSNL010000044.1 GCA_902479095.1 uncultured Collinsella sp.
CCGCATACCTCAACCGTGAGCTGGGCGTGGGCTTCTCGGGCGGCGAGAAGAAGAAGGTCGAGATGCTCCAGCTTTTGCTGCTGCAGCCCAAGCTCGCCATCCTGGACGAGACTGACTCCGGCCTGGACGTCGACGCCCTTTCCACCGTCAGCCATGGCATGGACGCCTACCGCAAGAGCTGCGACGGCTCCATGCTCATCATCACGCACAACACGCGCATCCTGGAGCACCTGGATGTCGACCGCGTCCACGTTATGGTCAAGGGCCACATCGTACGCGAGGACGACGCCTCGCTGATCCCCTGGATCGACAAGAACGGCTTTGAGACCTTCGAGCGCGAGGCCGCCGAGCAGCGCGCCCAGGCCGAGTCCGCCGCTGCCGAGCAGCAGGCGTAAAGGGGCGACGCAATGACCAAGAACCGCACCGAGGTCGCGGACATCGACCGCAGCCTCTACGACTTCACCTATGGCGAGGAGGGATTCGAGCGCCTCGACGCCGGTATCACGCCCGACATCGTGCGCGAGATCAGCGCAAAGAAGGACGAGCCGCAGTGGATGCTCGACCTGCGCTTAAAGTCCCTCGAGATCTTCAATCGTTTCCCCGACCCGACGTGGGGCCCCTCCATCGAGGGCCTGGACATGGACAACATCGTCACCTACGTCAAGCCCAACACCGACCAAAAGCACGACTGGGAGTCGGTGCCCGACGACATCAAGAACACCTTTGAGCGCCTGGGCATCCCCGAGGCCGAGCGCAGCTACCTGGCGGGCGTCGGCGCGCAGTACGACTCCGAGCTGGTCTACCACAACATGCAGGACACCGCGTCCAAGATGGGCATCGTCTACTCCGGCATCGAGGAGGCCCTGCACGACCCGCAGTGGGAACCGCTCATCCACGAGAAGTTTATGACGCTCATCCCGCCCACCGACCACAAGTTTGCGGCCCTGCACGGCGCCGTATGGTCGGGCGGCTCGTTTGTCTACGTGCCCAAGGGCACCAAGCTCGACTTCCCGCTGCAGAGCTACTTCCGTCTTAACGCCAAGGGCGCCGGCCAGTTTGAGCACACGCTCATCATCGTCGAGGACGACGCCGACCTGCACTTTATCGAGGGTTGCTCCGCGCCCAAGTACAACGTAGCCAACCTCCACGCCGGCGCCGTCGAGCTCTTTGTGGGCAAACGCGCACACCTGCGCTACTCGACCATCGAGAACTGGTCCAAGAACATGTACAACCTCAACACCAAGCGTGCGCGCGTGGACGAGGACGGCGACATCGAGTGGATCAGTGGCTCCTTCGGCAGCCACGTGGGCTACCTCTATCCCATGAGCGTGCTCAACGGCCGCCGCGCCCGTTCGAGCTTTACCGGCATCACCTTTGCCGGCGCCGGCCAGAACCTCGATACCGGCTGCAAGGTCGTACTCAACGCGCCCGAGACCTCGGCGACCGTCGAGACCAAGGGCATCTCCAAGAGCGGCGGCATCCAGACCTTCCGCAGCTCTATCGTGGCCACGCCCAAGGCCGAGGGCTCCAAGGCAACCGTGAGCTGCCAGTCGCTGATGCTCGACGACCAGAGCCGCTCCGACACTATTCCGGCCATGGACATCCGCGCCAAGAACGTCGACATCGGCCACGAGGCCACCATCGGTCGTATCGGCGACGACAAGGTGTTCTACCTGATGAGCCGCGGCATCTCGGAGGAAGAGGCCCGCACCATGATCGTCAACGGCTTTGCCAACCCGGTCTCCAAGGAGTTGCCGCTGGAGTACGCCGTCGAGATGAACAACCTGATCAAGCTCGAGATGGAAGGAGCGATCGGATAATGAATCAGACCACGATCACCGCTGCTACCACCCTTGAGCAGGTCAACGCTATGCCGGCCGCCACTTGGGGTTGGCTGAAGATGAATCAGACCAAGCTCGAGCTCTCTGACGAGCTTGCTGCCGCTCCCGCCGAGACCGTTAAGGTTGAGGGCTTGGACGAGCAGTTTGCTGGCGTGGCAGACGCGTTCGACGCCGCCATGGACGCCATGGCCGAGCGCTTCCCCGAGCGCCGCGCCTCCGCGCCCGGCGATGCCGCCGACCGCGCCCGCATCACGCCCGAGACCGAGCTCGACGTGCCCGCCACCTCCGTCTACCAGGCCGGTGCCATTAAGCTGGAGGAGGAGCTCTCCCCCGCTGAGGCCTTCGAGACTGGCATGGGCGAGGCTGCCTACACCTACCTGGCCGACCACGCCACCAAGCGCGTCGTCATCGATGTGCCCGCATACAAGCACGCCACGGTTACCGCGCGCGTGAATGGCGTCGACACTGCCGCGGCCATCGCCGCCATCGATGTCGTCGCCCGTCCGCAGGCAACGCTCGACCTGCAGATCGCCCTGGACTCCCCCGTTGCCGGCGAGGGCGTCGTGGGATCCGTGCTGCGCGTGTGCGCCCACGAGTACGCCACCGTCAACGTGGCCTGCACGCAGACGCTCGACGATAGCTGGATCGCACTCGACGACACCGGCCTGTTCCTGGACGAGGGCGCGCGCGTCAACGTGCAACACACCGTCCTGGGTGCCGGCGCCAGCGCCACCGGCCTTGCCGGCGATCTGTTGGGCGATACCGCCAAGGTCACCATCGATACTGACTACCTTGGCGCCCGCGAGCAGGTGCGCGACTTTAACTACGAGCTCCGCCACCGCGGTCGCAAGACCGAGTGCGAGATCGACGCCAACGGCGTGCTGACCGGCACGTCCAAGAAGGTCTACCGTGGCACCATCGACCTCGTGCACGGCTGCAAGGGTGCAACCGGCACCGAGCGCGAGACGGTGCTTTTGGCCAACAAGGGCGTCGACAACAAGACCATTCCCGTCATTCTCTGCGACGAGGACGACGTCGCCGGCAACCACGGCGCCACCATCGGTCACGTCCGCGACGAGCAGCTGTTCTACCTCGCCTGCCGCGGCCTTGACCAAAATGCCGCCGAGGACCTGTTCATCCGCGCCAAGCTGGAGGACGCCGCGCTTTCCGCCACCGACGAGCGCACCCGCGCCGGCATCGTCCGCCTGGGCAACAACCTGATCGATAACTTTGAAGAGGAGCTCGCATGATCGACACCGAGCACGTTAAATGCGATACCTGCACCGCCCCCGAGCCCATGGAGCTCGACGCCAGCGACGAGGCTTCGCGCGGCTGGCCCACTGTGGACATCGAGACCAACCCCTACAAGGGCCAGTTCCCGCTGTTCCAGCAGCACCCCGAGATCGCCTTCCTCGATAGCGCCGCCACCGCGCAGCGCCCTGCCTGTGTGCTCGACGCCGAACGCGACTTCTATCAGCGCATGAACGCCAACCCCCTGCGCGGCCTGTACTCGCTGTCCGTCGAGGCCACCGACGCCATCGCGAAGGTCCGCCAACAGATCGCCGACCTCATCGGCGCCGCCCAGGCCAACGAGGTCGTCTTCACCCGCAACACGAGCGAGTCGCTCAACCTGGTCGCCAAGAGCTTTGCACCCACGGTGCTCGAGCCCGGTGACGAGGTCGTCATCACCATCATGGAGCACCACTCCAACCTAATCCCGTGGCAGCAGGTCTGCCGCGAAACCGGCGCCAAGCTCGTCTACCTCTACCCCACCAAGACCGGTCAACTCACCACCGAGGAGGTTCTGTCCAAGGTGGGCCCCAAGACCAAAATCTTGGCCGTGGGTCAGGTGTCTAACGTGCTGGGCGTCGAGAACCCGGTCAAGAATCTCGGCAAGCTCGTGCACAAGTACGGCGGCTATCTGGTCGTCGACGGCGCGCAGTCGCTGCCGCACATGCCGGTCGATGTGGCCGATCTGGGCGCCGACTTCTTTGCCTTTAGCGCGCACAAGGCCATGGGCCCCATGGGCATCGGCGTGCTGTGGGGCAAAATGGACCTGCTCAACGCCATGCCGCCCATGCTCACCGGCGGCGAGATGATCGACTCGGTCACCGAGCAGGACGCCGTCTGGGCGCCCGTTCCCGAGAAATTCGAGGCCGGCACGCAGGACGCCGCCGGCATCTTCGCCACGGGTGCGGCACTCGACTACCTGGTCAACACGGTGGGTTACGAGAACATCCAGGCCCGCGAGCAGGCACTCGTCCACTACCTGATGGGTGAGCTCATGCAGCTCGACTTTGTCCAGATCATCGGCTCCATCTATTGGGACAACCACCACGGCGTTGTGAGCTTTAACGTCAAGGGCATCCACCCGCACGACGTCGCGAGCATCATGGACATGGACGGCGTCTGCATCCGCGCCGGTCACCACTGCGCGCAGCCGCTGCTTACCTGGCTGGGCGTCGAGAACCTTGCCTGCTGCCGCGCCAGCGTGGCCTTCTACAACGACAAGGCCGATATCGACAAGTTCATCGCCGGCCTGCATCACGTTTGGAGCACGTTCAATGGGTAATCTGTACACCTCCACCACATTTATGGAGCACAACTCGCACCCCGACTATAAGTACGAGATGGATGCTCCCACGCACGAGCACGACGGCATCAACCCCAGCTGCGGCGACGAGCTCACCTTGCAGCTGCGCGTCGAGAACGGCGTGATCGAGGAGGCCTCCTTTACCGGCCACGGCTGCGCCATCAGCCAGGCCAGTGCCGACATCATGGCCGACCTCATCACCGGCGAGACCGTCGAGGAAGCTCACCGCCTGGCAGAGCTCTTCCTCGCCATGATCCGCGGCGAGCAGCTCTCCGAAGAGGACCTGGAAGACCTGGACGAAGCCGCCCAGCTCCAGGATATCTCGCACATGCCCGCCCGCGTCAAATGCGCCGAGCTCGCCTGGCGCACCCTCGACGGCATGCTCACGGAACAAAATAATCAGTAGTATTTGTCCCAAATCTTAAGAATTTTGTTGGCCGAATCGCTTGACTAAGAGTGGTTCGGCCATTTTCTATTCCGAGAGCTCAGCTTGAGCCTTCACCCGCGCATAAGCGCGCGCGATACGAGATACGGTACTCTTACTGATTCCCGTATGCCGTTCGATCTCGCGCACCGTAAAACCGGCATCGTGCAATCCAAGAATGACGATATTGCGCTGCGCCGGCGGTGCAGTTTTAACCACATTGAGCGGAACCCCGAGGCTCTTCGCCATCTTGTCGGCAAAGGCGTGGCGTTCCCACTCTGTCTCTTTCATATCGCACAGCGCCGGCTCGCTGCCGTCGGGCGTCGAAAGCGAATAGGCAATAAAGCCCTCGGCAGAACCAAAAAGCTCAAGCACGCAAGAAGGATCAGAAAATCCCCTCGCGACATCGGCCGCGTCACCGTCGTAAGCGCACAAATGCTCCGGAAAGCTGCTCCAGGGATAACGCTCAATGAGACTGATGCCCGCCTCCTGCGGATCGGCGTGAACGGAGCGAATAGCCTCCATCACCTGCCAGTCGGTATCGAGCGAGCGCCGGTCAAAACGGTTCTGGAACAGATGCCCTGTGCGCCCCGTGCGTTTATTGAACCGCCGCGCGTACGTCAAAAGCAGCCGGTGCATCGCCGCGCTCATCGCGTCCTCGTAATCTGCAAGCACCAGACGCATGTGATTGCCCATAAGGCACCAGGCGATAACCGTCACGCCCGCCTTGCGGCAGCACTCACGCATCAGCTCCAAAAACTCCCACCGGTCTTCATCGCCCTCAAAGATGAGCTGCTTGCCCGTACCGCGGGCACAGACATGGTAAAAGCCGGTAACCGTTCTCCAAACGCGCTGCATGGCGCTCCCTTCGCCGGGATCTGCTTGCCATCCAATACAGCACGATTGAAGCGTGCCATCAAAACATTCACGCAAAACAATTCGCTCGCGCGGCCAAAGGCAGTAAACGGGCGGCGAACGGTACCGTTGCAACAGGTCAACCCCTGCAACGCATACAAGAGCTGCCCAAAAGCTTGCCCAAGACGGACCCCCTCTACGGAAGTTCGCGACCACAGAACATAGAGTTAAACCGTTTCAATTAAAACTTCCGGACTTCTCGCTACGAAAACTGAGCCGTTCGCCGAATATTCCGTGCATTTCGCGGTATTATAGGGGCTGCATGTCATGTCCCTTTCGAAGGGTCGCCCGGCAATCGCCAGCCACGGCCCCCAGACGGGACGCCAACACGATAGAGAGGAGAGGCATGCAGTACTCACAGGAAGTGGAGAACATGTGCCCCGTTGCCAAGGGTGCATACCACGGCCCCGCACCCATCCCCGAGGAGGGCAAGTGGGTCCAGGCTAAGGAGATTTCCGACATCTCCGGTCTTACGCACGGTGTGGGTTGGTGCGCACCTCAGCAGGGCGCCTGCAAGCTCACGCTGAACGTCAAGGACGGCATCATCGAGGAGGCCCTCGTTGAGACCATCGGCTGCTCGGGCATGACCCACTCTGCCGCCATGGCTTCCGAGATCCTTCCCGGTAAGACCATCCTCGAGGCCCTCAACACCGACCTTGTCTGCGACGCCATCAACGTTGCTATGCGCGAGATCTTCCTGCAGATCGTTTACGGCCGCAGCCAGACCGCGTTCTCCGAGGGCGGCCTGCCCGTGGGCGCCTCCCTCGACGACCTCGGCAAGGGCCTTCGCTCTCAGGTCGGCACCATGTTCGGCACCAAGGCCAAGGGCGCTCGTTACCTCGAGCTCGCTCAGGGCTACGTCACCCGCATGGCTCTCAACGACAAGAACGAGATCATCGCATTCGAGTTCCTGAACCTCGGCAAGTTCACCGACGCCGTCAAGGCCGGCAAGACCCCCGAGGAGGCCATCGCTGGCGCTATGGGCCACTATGGTCAGTGGGAGAACGCTGCCAAGTACATCGACCCGCGCACCGACGAGGAGACTCACTCCGTCGCCAGCGTGTTCCCGGTTCACGAGTAGAAAGGGAGGGAAATAACTATGACTGTTACGTTCGAAGGTTACGAGCGCCGCGCTGACAAGATCAACAAGTGCCTCGCCGACAACGGCATCGCCTCCCTCGAGGAAGCTCTGCAGATCTGCACCGACAAGGGCTTCAACCCGCGTGAGATCGTCAACAACACCCAGTCCATCGCCTTCCAGAACGCCGAGTGGGCCTACACCCTCGGTTGCGCTCTCGCTGTCAAGCGTGGCGCCAAGTCCGCTTCTGAGGCTGCCGCCATCATCGGCGAGGGCATCCAGGCCTTCACCGTTCCCGGCTCCGTCGCCGAGGACCGCAAGGTCGGTCTGGGCCACGGCAACCTGGGCGCTATGCTGCTCTCCGACGACACCGAGTGCTTCGCCTTCCTGGCCGGTCACGAGTCCTTCGCTGCCGCTGAGGGTGCTATCGGCCTGGCTCTGAACGCCAACAAGGCTCGCAAGAAGCCGCTGCGCGTCATCCTCAACGGTCTGGGCAAGGACGCTGCTCAGATCATCGCCCGCATCAACGGCTTCACCTACGTGAAGACCCAGTTCGACTACTTCACGGGCGAGCTCAAGGTCGTCGAGACCATCCCCTACTCCGATGGTCCCCGCGCCGCCGTCAACTGCTACGGCGCCGACGACGTCCGCGAGGGCGTTGCCATCATGTGGCACGAGAACGTCGACATCTCGATCACCGGTAACTCCACCAACCCCACGCGCTTCCAGCACCCCGTCGCTGGCACCTACAAGAAGGAGCGCCTCGAGGCTGGCAAGAAGTACTTCTCCGTCGCTTCTGGTGGCGGCACTGGCCGTACCCTGCACCCGGACAACATGGGCGCCGGCCCTGCCTCTTACGGCATGACCGACACCATGGGCCGTATGCACTCCGACGCCCAGTTCGCCGGTTCTTCCTCCGTGCCTGCGCACGTCGACATGATGGGTCTCATCGGCATGGGCAACAACCCCATGGTCGGTGCCACCGTCGCCTGCGCTGTCGCCGTCGAGGAGGCCCTCAAGGCCTAATCGCGCCCGCGCGATGCTCATATAGTTGAGCTTTGGAGCCGCTACCTTTCGAGGTAGCGGCTCTTTTTGTTTGCGCTGTCGCAGGGTAGCTAATGCCGATATATCAGTTGGGGCGAAATACAAGATGTGATGAGATGGAGCGTCAGAGCGTCCATGACGCCCACCTGCCATATTTGCCCTTTACCGATTTGCCGAGTCTTTGCGGCCCCATTGCCGATCACCCGTGCGACAATGCGCCGGACGAGAAAGGAATCCGATGGAATCGACTGATGTACTGGTAATTGGATCTGGCATTGCGGGCCTTTGCGCCGCCATCGAAGCGGCACGCACGGGTGCAACCGTCACTGTGGCAAGCGCCGGCAAGACTATGAGTGGATCGAGCTTCTTCCCCGGAACCTGGGGCCTAGGGCTTATCGGACCCGTTAACGAAGACGACGAGCAGGACCTCATCGACACCATCCTGGCCGTCGGCGGCGGCGTTGCCGACCCCGAACTCGTCCAAGCGTTCGTCCACGGCATTCCCCAAGCGATTGACTGGCTCGAGCAAGACCTGGGCGTTGAGCTCCAGCGTCCGCAAAGCGCTGAGAGCGCTCAGCAAAATCAGTTTATCCCCTGCTTTGACCACAAGACGCGCATGTGGCGCGGCCTCACCCGCAAGCCCCTTGAGGACGCTCTGACGACCTGGATCGAGTCGCTCGGCATTCGCCTGCTCCCCCGCCATGAGCTTATCGACCTTGTTGAGGACACGAACGGCAGGATCACCGGAACCATGCTCTACGACCTTACCGAAAATCGAATCATGCCCTTTGCTGCCAAGGCTACGATCATCGCAGCCGGTGGCACAGGCGGCCTGTTCGAGCGCAGCCTTACGTCGGCTGATATGCTCAGCTCCTCGCAGGCCATCGCACTGGCGCACGGCGCATCGCTTACTAATATAGAGTTCATGCAGATGATGCCCGGCTTCATCGAGCCCAAGCGCAACCTGGTCTTCAACGAGAAAACCTGGCGCTACGTACATGTAGACCAGCCGGTAGATATTGCCGACGACAAGCTGGACGACCTGCTCGAGCAGCGCTCTGGATATGGTCCCTTCACGTCACGCTTGGCCTCCCGCGCCATCGATCTCGTCATCGATCAGGCAGGTGCCGAAGGCCTGGCGCTCCGCTACGACTTCCCCCGCGAGGATGTCCCAGAGTTTGTGCAGACCTTTGCCACCTGGCTGCAAGACGAGCACGGCATCGCGCCGACCGACGAGATGCGCGTTGCGATGTATGCCCACGCCGCTAACGGCGGCATCAAGATCGATAAGACCGCGCACACGGGCGTTGAGGGCCTCTACGCTTGCGGCGAGGCGACAGGCGGCATGCACGGCGCCGACCGCATTGGTGGCTTGTCAAGCGCCAACGGCATCGTATTCGGACGTATCGCGGGCGCATCGGCAGCCCTCACAGCGCAGAAAGAGCCTGAAGCGGCCCTGAAGACGGATATCACCCTCCCCCAGTACGGCATTGCCACAACAGATGCCGATCGCCTGACACACAGCCTTAGGCACACGATGAGCACCTATTGCATGATCAACAGGACCGAAACAGGCCTATCCGAGGCCCTGCAACAGCTTGAAAGCCTGCAAGACAAGGCCATGGCGCTGAGCAAGCCGCATGCCGATGACAGCGAGATCGCAGCCCTCGCCCGCCTACAGTCGCAGATTCAGCTGTCGACGGAGATGGTCAAAGCCATGCGTAAGCGGACCGAAAGTCTCGGATCGCACTATCGAGCGGATTAAACCGGACACCTATCTAAAGCAGAACACAATCAATCGATATCCATGGGCCCCGTGAGCTTGAAGCAGCACGGGGCCCATTCGTGTCCGCACGACAGCGTATCCTTATTCTGAATATAGAGCGGGCAAAGCCCGCATAGAAAATAGACCAGCGAGGAGGAGATATGGACAGCAGGGATATCGAGAAATGGCGTGTCGAACTTGACAGCTACGCCCATGTGGAAGACGGCGTTGAGTATTGGCTCGCACGCGATTTAATGGAACCCATGGGGTACACTCGATGGGAGAACTTCGCCGAAGTTGTTAAGAGGGCAAAAGTCTCGTGCGAAACAAACAAAACTCCAGTTGATTCCCATTTTCGTGACACCACGAAAATGGTAACTGCCGGTGTCGCCGCTCGCGCGGTTAAAGACTACAAACTTACGCGCTATGCATGCTATTTAATCGCACAGAACGGAGATTCAAACAAGCCAGAGATCGCGCTCGCCCAGGCATACTTCGCCGTGCAGACACGCCGTCAGGAGCTCATAGAGCAGCGCTTCGCAGAGATTCAGCGCTTGCAGGCGCGCCACTCGCTATCCGATTCAGAGAAACAGCTCTCGGGCATTGCGTTCAAACGAGGCGTGGACTCCAAAGGATTCGCGATCATCAAGTCGAAGGGCGATGAGGCGTTATTCGGCGGCAGAAGCACGGCGGACATGAAGCGGCAGCTTGGTGTGCCCAAGAGTACTGCATTGGCGGACAAGCTAGCCGATGTTCTCATCAAAGCAAAGGACCTCACGAACTCGATGACGGCCTTCAACGCCGAGGAACACGACTTGTACGGTCTGGACCAGATCAAACAAGAACACGTCGAGAACAACACGAGCGTGCGTGGCAGCCTCATCGACCGCGGAATTGTCCCCGAGAACCTACCGCCTGCCGAGGATACAAAAAAGCTCGAACGTCGCGTGAAGACAGACGAGAAGAAACTCAAGGAGGGTACTGACGGTTTTACCGATCCCCAGGGTAGGCTCGATCTGTGAAAGCGGCTGGGCCCTTTCGGGTTCGACCCCATGCGAGGTCAACAAAAAAGCGACCAGCCTGAGCCAGTCGCTTTAACGATCTTTGGGTGGGCCGTCAGGGGGTCAGCCTGCTGTGCAGGCGGTCGCTGCGGCGCTTCGCGCCTTGCGCGCTGCGCTGGCAAATGCTTACGCATTTCCTCAGCTCCGCGCCCCGACGGGTTCGACCCGATGCGAGGTTAACAAAAAAGCGACCAGCCTAAGCCAGTCGCTTTAACATGCTTTGGTGGGCCGTCAGGGGGTCGAACCCTGGACCTTGGGATTAAGAGTCCCCTGCTCTACCAACTGAGCTAACGACCCAAAGCTAAAGTCCGTTGTGGCGGACTTTAGAGAAGATATCGTGTGGTGGGCCGTCAGGGGTTCGAACCCTGGACCTTGGGATTAAGAGTCCCCTGCTCTACCAACTGAGCTAACGACCCGATATCAACACAAAGCAAGAACTGGGGTGGGTAAAGGGACTCGAACCCTCGACCTACGGGACCACAACCCGTCGCTCTAGCCAACTGAGCTACACCCACCGTGTCCTGTGCGCTTCGCGCTCGACTATTATTGCAAGGAACGCCACGCGATGCAAGCCCCAATTTTCAAGAATTTTGAAAAGAGTTTTTCGAGACCATTTCGAGCAAATCCCACCGGTTTCATGGGAGTAAACTTGCCCCACTGCAAATCCTCGAAAGGACCGTCATGAAAGAACTCTCCAACCGCACGGCAAGATTTACCGATTCGGTCATCCGCCGCATGACACGCATCTCCAATAAGTATGGCGCTGTCAATCTCTCGCAGGGCTTCCCTGACTTCGATCCCCCAGCGCAGCTGCTCGATAGCCTCAGCGCCATCGCCAGCGACCCCAAGCCGCTCTATCACCAGTACTCCATCACCTGGGGCTCCCAGGCCATGCGCGAGGCGCTCGCCGCCAAACAGGAGCACTTTATGGGCATGCCGGTGAACCCCAACGAGAATATCGTAGTCACCTGCGGCTCCACCGAGGCCATGATGGCCGCCATGATGACGGTTACGAACCCCGGAGACAAGGTCGTCATCTTCTCGCCGTTCTACGAGAACTACGGCGCCGACACAATCCTTTCAGGTGCCGAGCCCATCTACGTACCGCTCAACCCGCCCACGTTCGACTTCGATCGCGAGGCGCTCGAGGCAGCCTTCCGCGACAACGACCCCAAGGCCATCGTCCTGTGCAACCCTTCCAACCCCTGCGGCAAGGTCTTTACGCGCGAGGAACTCACCTTTATCGCCGACCTCTGCAAAAAGTACGACGCCTACTGCATCACCGACGAAGTATACGAGCACATCGTCTACGCACCCCATGAGCACGTCTACATGGCCACGCTGCCTGGCATGTTCGAGCGCACCATCAGCTGCAGCTCGCTGTCCAAGACGTACTCCATCACCGGCTGGCGCCTGGGCTACACCATCGCCCCTGCCGAGATCACCGAGCGCATCAAGAAGGTCCACGACTTCCTCACCGTGGGTGCCGCCGCTCCCCTGCAGGAAGCCGTCGTCACCGCCCTCAACTTCAACGACAGCTATTACGATGAGGTCCTTGACCTCTACACCGCCAAACGCGACCTGTTCTGCCAGGGACTCGATAGCATCGGTCTTGAGCATAACGTGCCGCAGGGCGCCTACTACGTCATGATGGACATCTCTGAGTTTGGCTATGACAGCGACCTCGAATTCTGCGAGGACCTCGCATCCAAGGTGGGCGTGGGCGCCGTGCCCGGCTCGAGCTTCTTCCGCGAGCCCGTCAACCATCTGATTCGTTTCCACTTTGCCAAGCGAGACGAGACGCTTAACGCGGCGCTGGAGAACCTCAAGTCGTTACGTGATAAAATCAAGCCGCGCGGGTAAGGACGGCCCGGCAACTAAAGCAACCAAAGAAGCCTCGCACCGCCCGCCGCGTTGCGAGGCTTCTTTTTATAGCGCTTTCTTAAATGGTTTAGAGCTCTATACTTTAGTCACGGAGCAACTCGTCCCAGAGAGAGGAATACTATGGCAGAACAGCAGCTTATCGGAGCGCTCGAGGCCGGCGGCACCAAGATGGTCTGCGCCACGGGCTATGCAGACGGTACGGTCCTGGAGCGCGAGCAGATCGCGACCACGACCCCGCAGGAGACCGTCGAGGCCGTCAACGCGTGGTTTGCGAACAAGGGCATCGCCGCGCTGGGCATCGGCGCCTTTGGCCCCACCGCAGTCAACCCTGCCTCGCCCCAATACGGCAAGATCCTGGAGACGCCCAAAACGGCATGGCGCTACTTTGATCTGCTGGGCACCATCCAAAACGAGCTCAATATCCCCTGCGGCTACGACACCGACGTCAACGTCGCCTGCCTGGGCGAGGTCACCTTTGGTTGCGCCCAGGGCCTCACTGACGTTGTGTATCTGACCATCGGCACCGGCGTGGGCGCCGGCGTGCTCTCGGGCGGTAAGCTCGTGCACGGCATGATGCATCCCGAGGCTGGCCACATCCTGGTCACGCGCGACCCGCGCGACACCATTGGCGAGCACAGCGCCTGCCCCTTCCACGACAACTGCCTCGAGGGCCTCATTGCCGGCCCCGGCGTTAAAAAGCGCTGGGATGGCAAGAGCGCCGGAGACATGGCCGATGACCCGGAGGCCATGGACCTGCTCGCCGGCTATCTGGCACAGGCACTCATGACCTACACGCTGTGCTACGCGCCGCAAAAGATCATCATCGGCGGCGGCGTGGCCGACCACACCCCCATCGTGCCGCTCGCACGCAAGAAGTGCGCCGAGATGCTCAACGGCTATATCGTCACGCCCGAGGTCAACGACATCGATACCTACATTGTCAACAACAGCCTCGAGGGCAAGCAGGGCATCATGGGCTGCCTGGCCCTGGGCGCACAGGCGCTTCAGTAGCAGACGCACCCACAGGGCGTGGCGCGCCCGGCAAATCCGACCTACGGAACGACGTCACCACGCCTCATATAAGCCCTCAAATAAAAAAGGCCGCCTAGGACCAAACAATACGTCCTAGGCGGCCTTTTTGGCGCACATCAGCGACCGTAAGAGATATCGGAGCACAACGCCCGTTGCCGCTCCACAGCAGTCGATCATCACATCGGTGATCATGCCGGCGCGTCCCGGCACAAAGAGCTGAATCGTCTCGTCGATCGAGGGAATCAGCAGCAGGAACACCGCCGTGGGCAGCAGCACGTCAAAGGTGCGCCGGCCCTCAAAATCAAAGGCGTGCGTTGCCAAGATGCCGAGCACCATATACTCGGTAAAATGCGCGCACTTGCGAACAACAAAGTTGGTCACCCATTCATATGGAAGTCCCACGCTGTGCAGGAAACCGCGGATAGCTTCCATGACCGTTAGGCTCAGCGAGCCCGACCCCGAGCCGGGAACCAGCGAATTGCCCCAGATCAAGAGCGCCATCAGGCAGGTTACAACCGCCCATTTTCGATTGATCTTAGCCATGCAGAAGTTATGCCTCCGCGCGGAGCGGCGCGAAGCTGGCGGTACCGCCCTCGATAACGCTCAGATAGGCACGGCCCGTACGCTTGGCAGTTGAGGACTGCAGGCGCTCGATCTCTTCCTCGAGGATCTGATTGACGCGCTCGTGACGACGGTTTTCCATAATGCCGGCGGCAATAGCCTCGGCCCGCTCGATGCTCTCGCGCGAGATACGGGCAGTATCCTCGGGGAACACAGCACTGTGACGGCCGACATAGGCGGGGGCAGCAGGCTGAGGGGCAGCGACGGGAGCGGGGGCTGCAACAGGAGCAGGCTCGTCAATCTCATCCAGAATCGCGGTGGCGGCGGCCCACATGTCCTCGTGGCCCGAGTAATCGGCCATGGGAACATCAACCTCGAGCGAAGCGTCCGGAAGGTCGCCGGTGTCGATGCGATCTTGGGCATCAATCGATGCGGTGATGGCTGCAGGCTCATCGAGGTCATCGAGATCGATGTCCACGGCACCGGAGATGATAGGCATGCTGGCGAGGTTTGCATTGTACGGCGCAGCCTCAGCCGCCTGCTGCTGGGCAGGAGCGCCCCAAAGCGAGCTTTCGGCGGCACGGCGGGCGGCAACGGCCTCCTCGTCCGCAGTCATGGCTTCATCAACGTACGAATTGTCGGCAGAAGCGTTCGCGTCCGCCGAGGTAGCGTTGTAGGCGTTATTGGCTGCCGCGTTGGCAACGAGTGCCACGAAAGCCGCCGTGCTGCCCGCAGGGGCGGCCTGGGAACCAGACACGGCGCGTGCCGCGGCGGCGATGTCGTCGCGATTGAAGGAGCCGGTCTGCCCGCCGTTGGTGAGCTCGTCGATGGCGACTTGATAGACGTCGCGCGAGTGTGCAGGGTCGCAGCTCACCGGCGAATCGTCGTCGAGCATACTGTCGATCATGGACCAAGCCTCGTCCTCGTCCATGGCATCTGCGGCTCGAGCGATGGTAGGGACACCATCATCGGTATGACGGCGCTGGAACGCACCAGTCAGGCCGGAAAGGAATGCCGAGGTAGACTGCTCCGCCTGAGCCTGAGAAGCAGAAGTCGCAGCGTAAGGAGTCGCATCCTGCTGCTGAGCTGGAATCGAGGCGGTCTTGAACTCGCTTTGATGCTGATTGAGATTGGCGGCACCGCCCATGGCATCGGGCTGGAACAGACGCTCTTCACGCTGCGCACGGTACTCGGAGATACCCAGCGAGGCGGCATAGATACCCACGCCCGCCACCGCGCCCACGGCGAAGGGAGCCGCACCCGCCACGACCGTCTCGTTCACCGACGAAAACGGCAGCGTCGCGGCATACATAACCACGGGAGCGGCAAGGCCGATCCCGCACGAAAGTCCGGCAAGGACTGCTCGTTGTGTTGCATCAGAAGAAGCCATGAGCTCTCCCCATCTTCCAGCACCCAAATCGCATCATTCAGTTGGCTGCGCGAGAGAAGATGAAGCGGGGCTATGCCCCAAAGCAACGGTATATGGTTCGTTTCATCTGCGTTTTCCGTCGCGAAGCTTAAAAGCTATTATGCGAAACCGCCCTGTCGATTGCAAGCGACGATGTCGGATTGAAACGGGAAACCTGCTGCTTGCCAGTCTTATGGTCAAAAATAAGCGCGGAGCGGCGATATGGAAAAGGGCCGAGGCTCAAAGCCCCGACCCTTTATTGCATTGATGACTATCGCCGCGCGTGGATGACAACCTAGAACGTCTGCTCGTAGTCGCTGTGCTTTTTGGCCGAACGCACCAGGAACTCTTGGTTGGTGTTGGTGCCCTTAAGACCCTTGATAAACGATGCGGCCGCGCGCTCGGTGTTGTTCATGCCGGCAAGAATGCGACGCAGGCCAAAGACAAACGGACGCATCTGCTCGTCAACCAACAAGTCCTCGTTACGCGTACCGGAGGCAACGGGGTCGATAGCCGGGAAGATGCGGCGGTCGGCCAGGTCGCGGTCGAGCTTGAGCTCCATGTTGCCGGTGCCCTTGAACTCCTCAAAGATGACCTCGTCCATCTTGGAACCGGTGTCGATGAGGGCAGAGGCCAGGATGGTGAGCGACTGTCTCTTATACACATCTCCGAG
>CABSNL010000045.1 GCA_902479095.1 uncultured Collinsella sp.
TCAGCCTCGGTCTCGTGGGCTCGGAGATGTGTATAAGAGACAGCCACACCACCGCCCAGGCCAGCCTCGTGCAGCACGCCCTTGAGGGTGTGGTAGACCTCGGCGCACCAACGCAGGCCCTCGGCAAAGCTCGGGGCGCCCACCGGCATGATCATGAACTCCTGGAAGTCAACGTTATTGTCGGCATGCACGCCGCCGTTGAGAATGTTCATCATGGGCGTGGGCAGCAGGTGGGCGTTGACGCCGCCCAGGTACTGGTACAGCGACAGGCCCGCCGACTCGGCAGCGGCGCGGGCGACGGCCAGCGACACGCCCAGGATGGCGTTGGCACCGAGCTTGGTCTTGTTGGGGGTACCGTCCGCAGCAATCAGCGCGGCATCGACGGCGCGCTGGTCGAAGGCATCGAGGCCCACGACGGCGTTAGCGCACTCGTTGTTGACATGCTCGACGGCCTGCGAAACGCCCTTGCCCAGGTAGCGGCCCTTGTCGCCATCGCGCAGCTCGCAGGCTTCAAAGGCGCCGGTCGAAGCACCCGAAGGCACCATTGCGCGGCCAAAGCTGCCGTCCTCGAGCACGACCTCGACCTCGACGGTGGGATTGCCGCGGCTGTCGAGCACCTCGCGACCGTAAACGTCCAAAATATCGCTCATGTTGTCTCCCTCTCACTTGGAAACGGGTTGAATGCTTGGCGACGCGGCTTGCACGCTGTAGAGGCGCGCAGGTTCATAAGTTAGCCATGTCGCACTTTTTGCATTATGCCCTAAGTTAGCCGATGGATACACTTGATTTTCGAAAAATTTAGCGGGAACGATGAAGCGTGTCAGCCCGTCGTTCCCGCAGTCTTACTCCTCCGCCTTTGCGGCATCCCACAGGTCGTTGAGGCCGTGGGTCGAAAGCTCGGCAAGATCCACGTGAGCATCGGCCGCCATCCGCTCCATCGCGGCCCAGCGGCGGCGGAACTTTGCCGTGCTGGCACGAAGGGCACTCTCGGCGTCAATGCCCTCTTTGCGTGCAACGTTGACCAGGGCAAAGAGCAGATCGCCAAACTCCATTTCGCGCTCGGGCGAGCCGGGGGCCTCGGCCTCGAACTCGGCACGCTCCTCGGCTACCTCGTCCCACACATCCTGGACCGTCTCCCATTCAAAGCCCACGGCAGCCGCCTTGCGCGACACCTTCTGTGCCTGCATCAGCGCCGGCAGATGCGTGGGCACGCCGTCGAGCAGGCCCTCGGGCGCAGCCTCGCCTGCTGCCACGGCCTTGTCCTTGGCGGCCTTCTCGGCAAGCTTGACCTCATCCCAAATCTTGAGCACCTCGTCGGAGTTATCGGCATCTGCATCGCCAAACACGTGCGGATGACGGCGGATGAGCTTGGCATCGATATCACGCGCCACGTCGGCCAGCGTAAACTCGCCGGCGTCCGCCGCAATCTGCGCATGCAGCACGACCTGCATGAGCACGTCGCCCAGCTCCTCGCGTAGGTGAACCGCGTCGTCCGCCTCGATGCAGTCGAGTGCCTCGTAGGCCTCCTCGATCATGTTCTTGCCGATGCTGCGGTGCGTCTGCTCACGGTCCCACGGGCAGCCGTCGGGCTGACGCAAGCGCCAGACGATCTGCACCAGATGTTGTAGCTCGGCCGACGCGTCGACCAGCGTGGACAAATCGCGCGAGCCCTCGGCATTTTGCTGAGCCATGTGCTGCGCCATGGTTATTCCTCCTCCAGGACCACGTGGCGGAACGCGCCGCCCTCGTAGATGCCGTAGCTGTGCGAGCCGTCCTTGGGGATGCTCACGCTACCGGGGTTGAAGAGCCACAGGCCCGGGTGCGCGGCGCTTTCCTCGTTGACCTTGACGTGCGTGTGACCGTAGACGAGCGCGGAGCCCTCGGGCAGCGCGGGCGCGTGGTCGACGCTGTTGTGCATGCCGGCGCCAAAGACGTGGCCGTGCGTCAGGAACAGCTCACGGCCGGTTTCGTCAAACAGCGTGGCGTAGTCGGCCATGACGGGGAAGTCGAGGACCATCTGGTCGACCTCGGCGTCGCAGTTGCCGCGCACCGCGATGATGCGGTCGGCCAGGGCGTTGAGCAGCGGGATTACGCGCTTGGGGGCGTAATCGCGCGGCAGGTCGTTGCGTGGACCGTGGTAGAGCAGGTCGCCCAGCAGCACGATGCGGTCGGGCTGCTCGGAATCGATGGCGGTGACCAGGCGCTCGGTCCAGTATGCCGAGCCGTGGATGTCGGAGGCGATGAGGTATTTCATGGTGGTCCTTTCGGTGAGGTTGATGGGGTGGGTGTGGCGCGTCGCCGACCGTGTCACTCAAATTGCAGAGCCGCGGCTTGCGCCGCCTGCATCACGCGCTGGAGCGGCACATTGTGCTCACGAGCAAGGCGAGCGCAGTCCTCGTACTCGGGCGCTGCACGCTCGCTGCCATCGGGCAGGGTTGCCACCTTTACGGCCACCTCGCCCCAAGGCGTTGTCACCTGCTCGAATCGGCGCGGCAGGCAAACGCGTTCCATCACCTGGCGACGAACGGCGTTGGTCGTGGTCTCCAAAAAGATAATCGTCTGTAGGCGCTCGATATCCTCGTGCGAGCAGATCACCTGCAACTGCCATCCGGGGCGACCCTTTTTGCAGTAGAGGGGTAGCCAGTGCACCTCGCGGGCGCCGGCCTCGCGCAGGCGGTCGGCGGCATAGGCGAGTACCTCGGGCGACGCATCGTCGATGTCGCACTCCAGCTTGACGATGGTCTCGGGCGCATCGGTCTCGCGGGACAGCGGAGATGTACTTCCACGTTGCATACGGTCCGGTTCCTTTCCGCGCGGGCTCGTTTTGTTCACTCAAACGCTAGCACATCGCGGGCGGCGTGGGGGCGGCGTCATGGGATGGGCGGGACTTTTGCCCGTCGCGGACGTCGGCGTGCGCCGGGATCGTCCTCGCCCCTATCCAAACGTGTACGGCAGCCTCCAAACACGTCATTTTTTGCAGCTTTTGGAGGCTGACGTACACGTTTTGAGGCAGGGTCGATGTCGTGCGGCAGCCCTTGCGCGCCGCCTGCCCTTTCCAGTCGGTTTCGACTTGTGGCGTTCCCGGCGCGCCAGGGGTCGCGCCATTACAATGGAGCGGATTCGCTTGACGCAAAGGAGCTGCCATGTCTGCTTGCCCGCTGGTCGATTGCCACACCCACACCTCGTTTTCGGACGGCCATGCCTCCTTTGAGGAAAACGTTCGCGCCGCCGCGGCGGCTGGCTGTCGGGTCATGGTCTCGACCGACCACCTCACCTTGCCCGCCAGCATGGATGCCAACTGCGAAGTGCAGGTTACTGAGGGCGACCTGCCGGCACATCGTCTGGCTTTTGAGGATGCTCGCAAGCTTGCCGCGCAGATTGCGCCGGAGCTCAGCTTTATCTATGGCTTTGAATGCGATTGGTACGAGGGCTGCGAGCCTTTGGTTGAGCGCTGGTCCCAGGGCGCCGTCGTACTCCTGGGCAGCGTGCATTGGATTGGCAACCCAGGCGATATTGCGGCAGGTGCTGCGGGCACGGCGGGGACGGAGGACGTCGCTCGTCCTGATACACCCGATTCCCTTTGCGGTTGGATCGACGATGACACCAACCTGCATGTTTGGGAAAACTTAGACGTACGCGGCGTGTGGGAGCGCTATGTCGATGACTGGTGCCGCGCCTGCGAAAGCCCGCTCAACTTTGACGTGATGGCTCATCCCGACCTGGTCATGCGCTTTTCGAAGGAAGGCTTTGCGCCCGACTTTGACCCCGCACCGTTTTGGCAGCAGATGGCCGAATGCGCCCACGATACGGGCCGCCGCATTGAGGTCTCGACCGCCGCACCGCGCAAGGGCCTCGACGACTACTATCCCACGACCGGATTGCTGCATTGCTTTGCCCATGCCGAAGTGCCGATCACCTTTGGCTCGGACGCGCACCGCGCCTGCGATATCTGCTGGAGCATCCGCGAGGCCCAGGCCCACGCTTACGACTGCGGCTACCGAACCTTCGACATCCCCCACCCCAACGGCGAATGGGAACCCACACCCCTCGACCAGCCATCCCTTCATAAGTTGCGGTGGAATAGGGATTGTTTTGCCTGATGAAGCGCTTAAACAGTCCCTATTTCACCGCAACTTCCATGACCCCGTTACACCAACAAAGACTGTCCCAAACGACTAGTGGCGGCGGGCGTTGAGTTCGCCGGCAAGCTCGTCGAGGGTGATACCGTAGCGCTCAAGGGTTACGAGCAGGTGGTAGACCAGGTCACCGGCCTCGTAGCGGATGTGATCGTGATCGTTATCCTTGCAGGCCATAATCACCTCGCTTGCCTCCTCGGCAAGCTTCTTGAGCAGCTCGTCCTCGACGTCGGTCAGCAGACGCGCGGTATAGCTCTCCTGCGGCGATGCATCACGACGACCGTGAATCACCTCGGCCAGACCTGTCAACGTCTCACCGATATTTCCATCCTGAACGTTTGCGGTGCGCACACCCATAGTTCAATCCTTTCTGGTGGCCGAGCGTCTAATCGAGCGCCCGCCCTACGCGAGTTTCTTAAAGAAGCAGGTACGGTTGCCGGTATGGCAGGCCGGACCCGGCGAGTCGACCTTGACCAGTAGCGTATCGCTATCGCAATCGGCCCAGAGCTCCTTGACCTCCTGCATGTTGCCGCTCGTCGCGCCCTTGTTCCAGAGCTCCTGGCGGCTGCGGCTCCAAAACCACGTGGTGCCGGTCTTGAGCGTCAGCCCCACCGATTCCTCGTTCATCCAAGCAACCATAAGCACCTCGCCGGTGTCATATTGCTGAACCACACAGGGAATCAGCCCGCGGGCGTCGTATTTAAGATCAGACGCTTCTATTACCTCAGTCATCATTTCTCCCAAGTAATTACCGTAAACCCCACAGGTCGGCGAGGGTTGTCCAGGTGCCGCAGGTTGCCGCAAAAGAGGAGCGACGCGTACTTTGGTACGCGAGCGACGGTTTGAGCGGCAAGATGCGGTGCCTGGGCAAGCCGCAGCGAAGCCCGCAGCATTAGAAGTCCAATCTCACAGGAATACCCTGCGAGGCCATATACTCTTTGACTTCACGAATGCTGAAGGTTCCAAAGTGAAAGACGCTGGCCGCCAGCACGGCATCGGCCTCGCCCTCAATCACACCCTCGGCAAAATGCTCGAGCGTACCCACGCCGCCGCTCGCGATGACGGGAATCGGTACCGCGCGCGCCACGGCGCGAGTGAGCGCCAGGTCAAAGCCAGCCTTGGTGCCGTCGCGATCCATGCTGGTCAGTAGGATTTCGCCGGCGCCACGACGAGCCGCCTCCTCGGCCCACGTCACTGCGTCGATACCCGTAGCGTTGCGGCCGCTCGCCGTAAAGACCTCCCACTTATCGGCGCCCGGCTCCCCGGGCAGCCCCACGCGCTTGGCATCGATCGCCACGACCACGGCTTGGCTGCCAAACGCCGCGGCGGCCTGGCTGATCAACGACGGATCGCGCACGGCGGCAGAGTTGAGCGACACCTTGTCAGCACCGGCGGCAACCATGGTGCGCATGCCCGCCAGGTCGCGAAAGCCGCCGCCCACGGTATAGGGAATGGCCAGCTCCTCGGCCGCATGCGCCGCCATCTCGATAGTCGTCGCACGGTTATCGCTCGTCGCGGTAATGTCCAAAAATACGACCTCGTCCGCACCCTCGCGGTCGTAGGCGCGGGCCAGCTCCACCGGATCGCCGGCATCGCGCAAGCTCACAAAGTTGACGCCCTTGACCACACGGCCGTCCTTGACGTCCAGGCAGGGAATTACGCGCTTGGTAAGCATGGGCTACTCCTCCCCTCGAGCGGCGGCCAGCGCCTGGGCCAGCGTAAAGTTGCCCTCGTAGAGCGCACGACCGGTAATGGCGCCTTCAATCGCGCCCTCACCCACCGCGGCCAGCGCGCGGATGTCGTCGAGCGTCGAGATACCGCCCGACGCCACGACGGGAAAGCCCGCGACCTGCGCCACATGGCGATACGCCGCCACATCGATGCCCGTCTGCATGCCATCACGCGCGATGTCGGTATACACCCGATGCTTAAAGCCCAGCTCGGTAAGCTGCGCCACGGCATCGTCGAGTGCCACGCCCGCGCCGTCGCGCCAGCCGTTCACCTTAACCTGGCCGTCGCGCGCGGCAATGTCGGCGACCAACAGCTCGCCAAAGCCCTGGGCTGCCACCTCAGCAAAACCCGGCTCGGTCACGAGCACGGTGCCCAGCGCAATGCGGCGAGCACCATAGCCTGCCAGCTCATCGATGCGTGCGAGTGAGCGAACGCCGCCGCCCACGTCCACGGACAGACCGTCGACGCCGCAGATGGCCTTAATCGCCGCCGAGTTGGCAGCGCATGTGTCCTCGTCCTCGCCAAAGGCAGCGGACAGGTCGACGACATGCACCCAGCTTGCGCCCTGCTCGGCAAACGAGCGGGCGACGGCCACGGGGTCATCGGAATATACCTTGCAGCGGTTGCGGTCGCCGCGCTCCAGGCGCACAACCTTGCCGCCGATCAGATCGATTGCGGGAAACAGGATCATCGGCCAACCTCCTCGACGATGTTGACGAAGTTCTTAAGGATGCGCTGACCCAGCGCGGAGGATTTCTCGGGATGGAACTGGCAGCCCCACACATTGCCGTGGCGCACGATGCACGGGAAACTCCGTGTATAGTGCGTGCGCGCCAACACATCGGTGGCATCGACGTCGCCGGCCACCGCGTAGCTGTGGGTGAAGTACATATTGGCGCCCTCGGCAAAACCGGCGAGCAGCGGATCGGCCGCGCCGGCAGGCGTCATGTGCACCTGATCCCAGCCCACGTGCGGGACCTTCAGTCGGCTCGACTCCAAGCGCGTGCACGAGCCGCACATAATACCCAGGCCATCGACCCAGGGACCGTCAGCCTGTTCGGGAGCGTTTCCGTCCGCGACCGCGCCCTCGTCCGCCGGCACGCCCTCGTGGCCGCGCTCAAAAAATAGCTGAAGGCCCAGGCAGATGCCGAGCAGCGGAGTTCCAGCGGCGACGGCATCGAGCACGGCCGCCTCCTCGCCGCTCTGGCGCATAAAGGCGATCGCGTCATAGAACGCGCCCACGCCCGGGATGACCAGGCCGTCGGCGTTACGGATCTGCTCCGGATCGTCCGATGTGCAGGCGGCGGCACCGGCGCGCGCAAGCCCGCGCACGACGCTCGACAAGTTGCCCTTGTGGTAGTCGACCACCACAATCTTCGGTTCGCCCACGCGACCCTCCTTTTCCCATCATCCAAAACCACCACAAAGGGGACAGGCACTTTCGTGGTGGTTTTTGTCCTTGTGGCAGTTAGAGTGAACCCTTGGTGCTGGGGATGCCCTGCACGCGGGGATCCAGCTCACAGGCGTAGCGCATCGTGCGGCCCACGGCCTTAAAGGCGGCCTCGATAATGTGATGCGAGTTGCCGCCCGCCAGCTCGCGCACGTGCAGCGTGAGCTTGGCGTCGCGCGCAAAGGCGTAGAAGAACTCGACGGCCAGCTCGGTATCGAAGCTGCCCACGCGCTCGGTCGGCACGGGCAGCTCGCAGTAGGCCTGCCCGCGGCCCGAAATATCAACAGCAGCCATCACGAGCGTCTCGTCCATGGCGATCGCCGCGTCGGCAAAGCGCGTAATGCCCGCCTTGTCGCCCAGCGCCTGGCAAAACGCCTCGCCCAGCACAATGCCCGTGTCCTCGACGGTGTGGTGCGCATCGACCTCCACGTCGCCCACCGCGTGCACCGTCAGATCGAACAGACCATGGCGGCCAAAGGCGTTGAGCATGTGGTCGAAAAACGGCACGCCGGTCGAGATATCGCACACGCCGCTTCCGTCCAGGTCGAGCTTTACGACAATGTCGGTCTCGCCCGTCTTGCGGGTCACCTCGGCATAGCGGTCCATCTACATCTCCTCCTTCACCAGCGCGGCAAACGCAGCCAGCACCTCGTCGTTTTCCTGCGGGGTGCCTACGGTAATGCGCAGACAGTCCGCGAGCCCCGGCGCATAGCTAAAGTCGCGCACCAAAATCGAATACTCGTCGCGCAGGCGCTCGCGCACGCGCGTGGCGTGCGGTAGGCGCACGAGCACAAAGTTCGCCGCGCTCGGCCATGCCTCCACGGGCATGCCCTCGGCAGCCATTGCACGCAGGGCGCACAACTCGCGCTTGCGCTCGGATGTAACTTGCTCCACCACGGGCGCATACGCATCGCGCGCACGCACGCAGGCAAGCGCCGCCGCTTGGCTCAACACGTTGACCGAATAGATCTGGCGAATCGCCGCGAACACGTCGATGACCTCGGGCGCCGCGATCACATAGCCCAGGCGCGTGCCGGCGGCGCCGAACGCCTTGGACAGTGTATGCAGAATCACCAGGTTAGGATGCTCGGCAATAAGGCCTTGCGCCGTAGTTGCCGCGCCAAACGAATCGTCGGCAAACTCCACGTAGGCCTCGTCGACCATGACCATGCCGGGGCACGCATCGCACAGCGCCGCGACAAAGTCGAGCGGCGCCACGTCACCCGTGGGATTGTTGGGCGAGGTCACGATCGCCAGGTTGCACTCGGGTGCGGCCGCGAACACAGCCGCCTGGTCGAGCTCAAAAGTTGCCGGGTCGCGCCACACGTCGCGCACCTCGGTCTGGCACAGCGACGCAAAGAACGCATACTCGCTAAAGCACGGCGGGCAGTTGAGCAGGGTCCGCCCCGCGCCGCCAAACGCCAGCAAGTAGTTATAGAGCAGCTCGTCACCGCCGTTGCCCACGCAGATATTCTCGCGCGTCACGCCATGCCAAGCAGCAAGCTCATCGCGCAGGTCGTTGGACATGGGGTCGGGATAACGGTTGAGCGGCGTGGCAGCCAGGGCTGCATCAATCGCCTCGCGCACGCCGGCCGGCACGGGATAGGTGTTCTCGTTGGCCGAAAGGTTGATGCGCGTGGGCGTAAAGTTGGGATCATAGGGCTCAATGCCGGCCAGGTAGGGCTGGACGAGCTCCTTCATGCGCGGCGTGAGTTCGGCCATGTTAGGCCTCCTCGCCGGTCGCGCCAACGCCATCCGCGCCCGCAGCCGCCAGGTCAACGCCCTCGGCAACCGTCGCCACGGCGTCACCCGGCCAAGCGACCTTGGTCAGGTCGGCCGCGGCCAGAGACTCGGCACTCACGGCATCCTCGCCCTGTTCCAGCACACGGCGACGCAGAGCGGCGGATAGCGCGTGCGCCCACAGGCCCTCGGCCTCGGCCAGACGCTGTGTGGCGGGAGCGTCGGAGAGCAGGCCCTCGGGTGTATAGCAAATGATGCTCGAGCGCTTAACGAACTCTTCGACCGAAAGCGGGTTGGAGAACATGGCCGTGCCGCCAGTCGGCAGCGTGTGGTTGGGACCGGCAACGTAATCGCCGAGCGGCTCGGAGCTCCAAGCGCCCACAAAGATGGCGCCGGCGTTGCGAATGCCGCCGAGCAGGCCCATCGCATCCTTGCAGTGCAGCTCAAGGTGCTCAGGCGCCACGGTGTTCACGGCCTCGACGGCGGCGGCCATGTCGGCGGCGACCACGATGGTGCCTTCGTTGTCGAGCGAGGCGCGCGTGATCTCGGCACGCGGCGACTGCGCCACCAGAATGTCGATGCCGGCCTCGACCTCACGCGCAAACTGCTCGTCGCAAGTCACTAGATAGCAGGCTGCCAGCGGATCGTGCTCGGCCTGGGCCATCAGGTCTGCCGCGACCACCATGGGCTTGGCCGTGGCATCGGCCAGTACGCAGACCTCGGACGGGCCGGCGACCATGTCGATGCCCACGTCGCCCGAGACAATCTGCTTGGCAGCGGCAACAAAAGCGTTGCCCGGGCCGGTGATTTTGTCGACGCGCGGAATGGTCTCGGTACCGTACGCCAGCGCGGCCACGGCCTGAGCGCCGCCCACCATATAGATCTCGTCCACGCCGCCGAGCTTTGCCGCGGCAAGTGTATACGGGCTGATCAGGCCGTCCTTTTGCGGCGGAGTCACCATGACCACGCGCTTGACGCCGGCGACCTTGGCGGGAATGGCATTCATGAGCACGGTGGAGGGATACTGCGCGCGGCCGCCCGGCACATAGATGCCGGCGGCAGCGAGCGGGGTCACCTTGACGCCGAGCATCGTGCCGTCCGCACGCATGGTAAACCAGCTCTGCTCGACCTCGCGCTGGTGGAACTCGCGAATCTGGCGCGCGGCCTTCTCGAGCGCGGCGACAAAGGCCGGGTCGAGACCTTCGAGCGCGGCATCGATCTGCTCCTGCGGCAGGCGAAAACTCTGCAGCTCAACACCGTCAAAACGCCGGCAATAATCGCGCACCGCGGCATCGCCGTCGGCACGTACGTTGGCCACGATATCGCGGGCGGCGTCGACGATGTTTTGCGGCAGCACGCCCTTGCGGTTAAGCTGGTTGGTAACGAGGCGCTCACCGGGAGCAAGCTTGATGGTCTTCATATCGGTATCCCCTATCGATCGAGGTTGTGTTCGAAAAACGAGCGACTGGGCAGCGGCGCCAGTCGGCCCGCAGCCCGGATATGGGGGCGCCCGTGCGCGCTCGCGCTATTGTGCCGAGCCCGCGACGGGCTCAAAATGCTTGTCCTTCACGGCCGCCGCCAGGCGATCGGCCAAGTTGCGCACGCGCGGGTCCAGGCGCGCGGCACCCGGGTTGACGAAGAATCGCGCCGTGCAGTCCATGATGCGACCGGTAATAACCAGGTCGTTGTCGCGCAGCGTGGCACCCGTGGCGGTAATGTCCACGATACGGTCGGTCATACCGACAATGGGACCCAGCTCGATGTTACCGTGAAGCGAAACGATGTCGGCGTTCACGCCGCGCTCGGCATACCAGGCACTCGCGATGCGCGGGTACTTAGTTGCCACGCGAAGCGACCCGCGGCGGGCATAGTTGCGCTCGGCCTGACCGGCGCGCCACGCGGGCTCCGCCTCGATAAACGTGCACAGGCCATAGCCCAGATCGACCAGCTGCAGCAAGTTGAGGTCGGCCTCGATGAGCGAGTCCCAACCGCAGATGCCGCAATCGGCACCACCGCAGCCCACAAAGGCGGGCGCATCGCTGGGGCGTACGATGACAAACTCGATATCGCCGACCGTGCCCTCGCCGACACGCGTGTCGCGGCCGCGCACGATCAGGTGACGGCCGGGGTCACGCAGCTCAGAGACGTCCAGGCCCGCGGCCTCGAGCACGTCGAGCGTATCGGCCTTAAGCGAGCCCTTGGGCACGGCGATGCGCAGCGGGCCCTCGGCGCCACGGCCCACGGCGTGATCGCCGTCGGAAGCGGCGTCCTCGGCCGAGGTGTGTGCGGCCTCCAGGCGCTCGAGCGAAAAGGCGAAGCCCGCCGCCGGCACCTCGATACCGTCGCCAAATGCACCGGTAAAGATGGAGTCGTAGCGTCCGCCCGAACCGACCGGATCGGGCAGGCCGCCGGCATAGGCCTTAAAGACCAGGCCCGTGTAGTAATCAAAAGAGTTCATGATGGAGAAGTCGAAGGACAGCACCTGGGCGTTCTCGGGAGCCAGGCCCTCGACCAGGGCACGCAGTTCGCGCGTCAGCGGCGCGACGATGCCGGCAGCCTCCAGCAGCGCATCCACGCGGTCGAGCACCTCGGCACCACCGTGCAGGCGCGGCAGCTCGCTAATGGCGGCCTTGACGGCATCGGACTCGGCGCTGGCAGCCACGCGGGCATCGAGGCCCACAAAGTCGTTGGCATGCACGCAGCGCAGGGCCTCGGCAGCCAGCTCACGATCCTCGCATACCGCGAGCAATTCCTTAAAAGGACGCACGCTGCCTGCGATAATGCGCGCATCGGGAAGTGTCAGCTCGCGTACGGCCTCGGCAACGAGCGAGACAATCTCAACATCGCCCGCGGTATCGCCCGTACCGATAAGCTCAAAGCCCAGCTGCGTAAACTGACGCGAGCCACCGGCATTGCGTTGACACTCGCGAACCACCGGCGCCTCGTAGCGAAGGCGCAGGGGCAGGTCGGCCGCGCGCATGCGGGTCGAAACCAGGCGCACGATGGGCAACGTATTGTCGGGACGGACCACCAGCAGGCGACCGTCGTCATCAAAGAGCTTAAACGGCGTGTCCGCAATGCGGCCGCCCTCCTCGAGCGAGCCCTTGTCCTCGAGCAGCGGCGTCTCGACCGGAAGGTAATGATGCTCCCTGAAGCAGCCCTTCACCGTACATGCGATCTCCTCGCGCGCCTGAGCCTCCTCGGGCAATATGTCCCGGAATCCCCACGGTGTGGCCGTCATCTGGTGAGCCTCCTCATGCTGCGTTTCATATAGAACAGAAGACCGGCATAGCTCCGCCGGTCTTCTGGGTACTTTAGCATACTAGAGTGCTTGCGGGGAAAATCCATCGCAGCCGCTCACACCGTATTCATTTGGAAACATAGGGCAGATTGCCGCAACCCAACCCCACCTAGGCGCCAATCGCGCGTCGGTACTCCGCCATAACCTGAGCGTCGGCCGCCGCAGGATTGGCGAAATAGCGCCAGTCATAGGTCTCGGCCGAAACAACTCCGCGATAGCCGCGCGCCACCAACCTATCCAGGTCGGCGCGCATATCGCGGTCGCCGTCACCCCAGGCAAGATGCGTCGTGCCGTCTGCCGCAACATCGACAAAATGCACGTGGGCGACATCATCGCCAAGCAGATCGAAATAATCGTCGATGGTATCCCCCGCCACCGCCATAGCGCCCAAATCCAGACACGCCTTAAGTGCCGGATGATCAACTGCCTCGATCATGCGCTTCGTGTCGGCCGCCGAGTTCACGATCATCGACTCAACCGGCTGTAGGGCCTCGAGCACCAGCCGCACGCCGCGCTCTCCCGCATGCTCGGCAATCGCACGCAGCATCGAGGCACTTCGACCCCACGCGTCCTCAATCGGCTCGTTCAAAAATGCCCAGCCGCTCGAAACCATGACCTGCTCGGCTCCAAGTTCCTCCGCAATGTCTACAACGTTCTTAAAGTACGCGAGTGTGCGGGCACGCGCCTCATTCCCGCGCGCCGCGATATTCCACGGCTTGGGGTTGTTCTGTTCGGGACAAAGCCCCACAATCCGAACCCCATACCGCTGTGACAGCTCCCGCACTTGCTCGAGCGAATCGTATCCATGGCAATCGACATACAGATGCATCGCCCCGGTCCAAAGCTCGCAACACGTATAGCCCGAGGCCGCTGCCGAAGAAAAGAATTCCTCAAGGTCAAAATAACGATGGCTGATATTCATGACGGCAAGCTGCGGATACTCCATCTTGTCCACCTTTCGGCAAAAGGGCGCCGCAGCACAGTGTGCGCGACGCCCCCTCTTACATTGTTCTCATTATGACGGATACTCTACTGGACACCAAGCACTCCAAAGAACGCGCCGGCGATACTCACGAGCAGGATTACGAGCATGATGAGCAGCGGATTCATCTTCTTCTTGAGCATGAGATAGACGATTCCAAACAGCCCCATCGTGACAAAGCCCGGGAAGATTCCGTTGAGCAGCTCGGCGAGCGTCTGGGCACCATCGCCTGCGCCGACCATGAGCGGAATGTCCACGGTGACCATCTCCATGGTCATAGCACCGATCACCATGGCGCCCATGATGGAGGCCATCTTGACGATCGTGTCCATAATGCCCGATTCCTGGACCTTGCTGATCATGTCCGAGCCAAAGCGATATCCCACAAACGTCAGCAGGTAACGGATGATGTAGTGAGGGACGTTGAACACGAGCAGGAACAAAATCGGGCCAAGAATAGAGCCCTGCAGTGCCAGCGACGTGCCTACACCCGTTGCCAAAATTCGCAGCGTGCCCCAGTAGAAGGCATCGCCCACGCCGGACAGCGGTCCCATCAAAGCAAGCTTGACATTAGAGATCGCGCTCGTGTCAAAGCTATCGTCAGTAGCGTTGACCTCCTCCATTGCAGCGGCGATGGACATGGGAAGCGTCGAGATGTACGGCGTGACGTTATAGAGCTCCATATGGCGCTTAAGGGCGGCCTTAAAGTCCGCATCCTGCGGATACAGCTTGCGAAGGATCGGCATAAGGGCCCACATAAAGCCGATATGGCCCATACGCTCGTAGTTCCAGGAATGCTCATAGGGAATCGAGCGCCAGAACAGCTTCTTAAGGTCTGCGCGGGAAATCAGCCCGTCGTAAGAAGACTCAAACTTAAAACTCATCGAACCCACTCCCAATCGCAGGATCCTCGGTTGCCGCTGCGGGCTGCTCCGCTTTTTTCTTATCACCCAAAACCGTCATCGCGACGACGATGATCGCGGCAAAGATCGCCACGCCCGTCGTGCTAATGCCAAAGTAGGCGACGAGGAAGAAGCCAGCGAAGAAGAACGGAGCCACTGTTTTGTTCATAATCATCTGCGCCAGCATCGCAAAGCCGAGTGCGGGCAAGAAGGCGGCGGCGACATCCATGCCGGTCTGAACGAAATCGGGGATGATGTTGAGCAGGCTGGCAACAGCATCGGCACCAAAGAAGAATGCCAGGGGAATAATCAGCAGGCCGCACCAGCTCTGTGCGTAACCGGCGATGAGCATGTTGCGCGTGATGGCCTTGGTGTCTCCGTCCTCGACGTTTTTGTCGATACGGTGCACCAGCAGCAGCATGACCGGTTGGCCCAGGGCCGTGTCGAGCGCCAGGACGATCGTGGCGATAGGAATACCCAGGGTCAGGGCCGCCGAAGCGTCCGCGCCGGCCTGCATGGCAAGAGATACGCCCAGGATAGTGCCGGAAATCGTATCGGGCGGGTTATAGGCGCCGACCGAGATGGCGCCGACCATGGCAAGCTCCATCGTGGCGCCCATAATCGTGCCGGTCACCATGTCGCCCATGACAAGGCCAACCAGAGGTCCGAGCACGATCGGGCGCTGGAGGTAGCTCGTGCCCGTCAGCCACTCGGAATAACCCAAAAGGGCAATCAGGAAAATCAGGATTGTCTTGATAACCATGACGGCCCCTAACCGATGACCTTCGCAGCGTCAGTCTTCGCATCTGCCGGAATCATCTGAATGAACAGTTCATAGCCCTCGCCGAGCAGTTCCTTCACGTAGGCCTCGTTCTCGGGCGTGAGGAACACGCTCGTCGAGACCTGGCGGGCATTCTCGCTAAAGGCAACGTTGCCGAGGTTGATCTTCTTGACTCCCATCGCCTTGGCGACGGCACCGGCCTGCTGAATCGTCTCGCAAACCACGAAGAGTTTGTACTTATCGGTCACACCGCTCTGGAGCGCCTTGACAGCATCCTCGGTGTTTTTGACGACGACCTTGCATCCTTCGGGCTTTGCAAGGGACAGGGCCTGCAGACGAAGCTTGTCATTGAGGACCGTGTCGCTCACTAACAGGATGCAGTCGGCACCCAGAGCCGAGGTCCAGCTAACGGCAACCTGGCCGTGAAGCAGTCGATAATCTACGCGAATCATCTGAATCATGATGTGCTCCTAACGATTAAAACTCATCGAGTTCGGCCTGCCCCAGCAGGTCGTTGACGTACTTGACCTTAGTGTCGTCCGCCTCGACGATTTGACGAATGGCCTCGTCGATCGGAGTGGAATCGGGTACGAACAGCAGCTGAATAAGGAGTGGCAAGTTCATATTGGTCACGAGGTGCGTGTTGGGACGCGTCTGGACGATCTTGGTGAACTCGTTGTTGACGCTGCCGCCGAACAGGTCAGTGCACACGACAACTTCGTCGTCCGCGGCAAAGCCGTCCAGAATCGCTGCAGCCTCCTTGGACAGGTCCTCGTTTCCGTCGACATACATAGAGAGCGCATGGACGTTTTCGCGCTCACCGGAAAGCAGGCCGATGCTCTCGACGATTCCAGACGCGAAATGAGCATGGGACGCCACGATAAACTGCCTCATTCGATTCCCCTTCCTAGCGAATTTCGGCATAAAAATGCCCGGACGCATGCGCCCGGGCAGGGTGCTTCTTGATCAGTAGCTTATTTGTCACCGATTAGTAGTCGAACTGGTGATAGTAACGACGGTAGTTGAGGTTGTGCTTGGTGACCGTCTCGTAGTAAGCGGCAAGGCGATCGGTGATCAGCGAGGAGAGGATCCACGGAGACACGATGACGCGGAACTCGTCGTCAAGGCCGGGAATCGCGAACTCGGCGGTGTCGATGATGTTGATGTCGGTGTCGCCGGTCACGCCGC
>CABSNL010000046.1 GCA_902479095.1 uncultured Collinsella sp.
CTACACTTCTAGCTTCGTCGGCAGCGTCAGATGTGTATAAGAGACAGGTGCTCGCACAGGTGCGCGACGCCGGCGCCCTTGTCGACACCCAGGTTCATAAAGTCGATCCACTCGCGCCCGGCGTTGGTGACGTAGAGCTTGTCCGAGAACTCGGGGCTATAGGTCTCGCGAAACGCGGGCTCGGCATCGTAGCCGGGGAAGAAGACCGATATCTTGTTGGACTCGATATCGATGCCCTCAAAGCTATCGACGTAGTTGATTGTGTTGTAGTAGACGCTGATCTCGTCGTGGTATTGATGGTCGCGGGCAAGCACGTAGAACTCGTCGAAGCAGCACAGGACGGGGACAGCGCGAGGATCCTCCGAGGCACGGCTCAAGACCTGCTGATACAGCTCCACGTCGATATTGCTCTTATAGATATAGTTGCCGCGATAGATGACGCAGGCTCCGTTGTCGGGACAAAAGGCGAGGCGGTTCTTGATGCCCTCGAACATCTCCTCGAGCTTGGGGGCTGGACGTCCGCTAGCGGGGCAGAACACGATGCCAGCCTCGGCGAGCTTGTCCAGGCGCTCATCAAGACCCTGAGGTAGCACGCGCTCGTCGGTGAGAAGCGTCTTGTCCATATCAACGGCGAGAATCTTAATGTTTCCAATATTGGCGTCCGATTCGTAAGTTTGCATAAAAGCGAGCCTTTCGTTTCGAAATTGTTTCAGATGTTATAACCATCAACTCGTAGTCAGGCGTATTTTCGCAGGAACGCAGCGTATTTGCACTGCATTTCACAAACTAATGAAAAAACTTTTCAGAAATTTGAATTTGTCGTTTGTGCAGCGGGCATTTTATCGTAATATAGCGACCATCGAAAACGGAGACGGAAAAACAACCGCTTACCGAGAAAAAGGTACCGTTTACGATATTAGAATTGCGCCCGGCGATAGGTGAAAGGAGAGGCAGATGCAGTTCGTAAAGATCATCACTGCTGCAGACAATGCCATCCGACGCCAGCGCGCAATTTCCCGACGACGATAACAATCGTCTCTGTCCGCATGGGGCGAATTGCCTCAACAGAGTCATTTTGAGGTCGTTGGGTTTTAGCACGACATTGCTGCATGTTTCTAGGGCATGTATGTGCTGATTTTTGCTATTTAACCTGATATTGCACGGTATATGACCTTGAAATGACTTGCAACTGACCGATGTTCTAACTAGCTACCAAGGGCGAAAGGAAACAGCCATGAGCAAGGAAAAAGTCGTTCTCGCATATTCCGGTGGTCTTGATACATCCGTATGTGTCAAGTGGCTCCAGGACGAGAAGAATCTCGATGTCGTTTGCGTCTGCGGCAACGTGGGCCAGGAGGAGACCGGCCTGGACGCCAAGAAGCAGAAGGCGCTTGACCTTGGCGTTCTCGATTGCCAGGTACTCGACCTGCGCGACGAGTTCTCCGATGAGTTCCTGACTAAGGCCATCGCCGCAAACTCCATGTACGAGAACAAGTACCCGCTGCTCTCCGCCCTGTCTCGCCCGCTGCTCGCCAAGAAGCTTGTCGAGGTCGCTCACGAGTTTGGCGCGACCTACGTCGCCCACGGCTGCACCGGCAAGGGCAACGACCAGGTCCGCTTCGAGGCTGCCGTCAAGGCCCTCGACCCCGAGCTTAAAGTTATCGCCCCGGTTCGCGAGTGGGACTTGAAGTGCCGTCCCGACGAGGTCGCCTATGCCCACGCCCACAACGTGCCGGTTCCCGAGGGTGCCAACGACAACCCTTACTCCATCGACGACAACCTGTGGGGTCGTGCTATTGAGTGCGGCCACCTGGAGGATCCCTGGAACGAGCCGCTCGACGACGCTTGGGTTATGACCAAGAACCCCGAAGACACGCCGGACACCCCGACCTACACCGAGATTGAGTTTGAGGCGGGCAAGCCCGTCGCCGTCGACGGCAAGAAGATGAAGCTCTCCGAGATCGTCATCGCCCTCAACAAGATTTCGGGCGACAACGGCTTTGGCCGTCTCGATCTGGTCGAGGATCGTCTGGTGGGCCTCAAGAGCCGCGAGTGCTACGAGGTTCCCGGTGCACTGACGCTCATCACCGCCCACAAGGCACTCGAGGATATTTGCGTTGAGGGTGACCTGCTCAAGACTAAGATTAAGCTCGAGCAGGATTGGGCCACCGCCGTGTACAACGGCCAGTGGTACAGCCCGCTCAAAAACGCGCTCGATGCCTTTATGGCCGACACCCAGAAGTTCGTGACCGGCACCGTCCGCCTGAAGTTCTTTAAGGGCAACTGCCATGTCGTCGGCCGCAAGAGCCCCTTCAGCCTCTACGACTACGGTCTGGCTACCTACGACCGCGACACCACGTTTGACGAGAAGGCCAGCGCCGGCTTTATCGAGATCGATACGCTGTCGCTCAAGACGTGGGCAAAGGTCCAGGGTCCCAGCTCTGCCGCCGCCCAGGCCTAAGGCTTTTCCTTCCCTTGGTATCCGCGCGGCCCGTCCGCGTGATACAAAACGGGCGCACGGGGTCCCTACCTTTCGTTATGCTTGCTGACACTTCTTAACATCGGTGGCCCCTACGTTCCGCCCGCATATATGACGCCGCGCTTGCGGCTGAGTCCGAGCCCCGCCGGGGTTGTCCGGCGGGGCTCCTTCTATCAATTTGGCGGCTCTGCGCCTATATATATATGAGGAGTATCCAATATGTTCAATGTCATCGCGCATGCTTTACTTGCCCTCGCGCCCGAGCTCGATGCTGCAAAGGTCGAGGACGTCCCTATGAGCCTGAAGGCTTGGATTGACGGTTCGCAGGGCAACATCCGGAGGGAGACGTTGGGTGCCAAGTGCATGGTGCGTCACTTCTTTGCAAATTAGCTACATGGCCCCGCGCACGGCAGGGAGTGTGTAAAACTAGCGGTTGATAAATCGCTTTAGCGACAGGGCACATTGCTTTGGGCGCTTGTTTTGGTATTTGGAGAAAGGAGACGGTTCCATGGCTCTTTGGGGCGGTCGTTTTGAGGCGGGCGTGGCTGAGGTCACGCAGGAGTTTGGCGCGTCGCTGCCGGTCGACAAACATCTCTATAAGCAGGATATCGCTGGCTCTAAGGCGCATGCCAAGATGCTGGCCGCCCAAGGCATCATCAGTGCCGAGGACGAGCAGGCGATTGCCGAGGGCCTGACCGGAATCGAACAGGATATCGATGCCGGTAACTTTACCTTCGATATCAACGACGAGGACATCCATATGTCCATCGAGAGCGAGCTGACGCGTCGCATCGGCGAGGCCGGTAAGCGCTTGCATACCGGACGTTCGCGCAACGACCAGGTGGCGACCGACACGCGCCTGGGCGTCAAGGCACTGGCCAAGGAGCTCATGGAGGCCAATCTTGAGCTGCGCCATGTACTGGTGGATGCGGCCAAGAAGTACGACAAGGTGATTCTGCCGGGCTACACGCATATGCAGCACGCTCAGCCCGTGCTGCTGTCGCATCATCTGCTGGCATATTCCTGGATGTTCGCGCGTGACTTTACGCGCCTGAAGGCCGCCTTTGATGCCGCCGACAACTGCCCGCTGGGTGCTGCCGCGCTTGCCGGTACGAGCTATCCGCTCGATCGCCAGATGACGGCTGCCGAACTTGGCTTTGCGGGCGTGATTCCCAACTCACTCGATGCTGTTTCCGACCGTGATTTCCTGCTCGATCTGCATTACGCCGGCTCCGTCATGGCGATGCACCTGTCGCGTCTTTCCGAGGAGATCGTGCTGTGGTCGAGCTCCGAATTTGGCTTTATCACGCTTTCCGACTCCTACTCCACCGGCTCGTCCATCATGCCGCAGAAGAAGAACCCCGACTTTGCCGAGCTTATTCGCAGCAAGAGCGGCCGAGTCTATGGCAACCTGGTGCAGCTGCTCGTGACCATGAAGGGCTTGCCGCTTGCTTATAACAAGGACTTGCAGGAGGACAAGGAGGGCGCGCTCGATACCGCTTATACGCTCATGCAGTGCCTGTCCGTTATGGCCGGAATGATTTCAACTTGGACCGTCAACGAGGATGCCATGGCGCGCGAGTGCGGCGTGGGGCACCTTGCCGCCACCGATGTTGCCGATTACCTGGCCAAGCGTGGTCTGCCGTTCCGTGAGGCACATGCCGTGGTGGGCCATCTGGTCCTGATGTGTGAGAAGCGCGGCTGCAATCTTGAGGACCTGCCGTTTGAGGTGTTCCAGGAGGCAAGCCCGCTCTTTGAGCGCGACATTACCGAGGCGCTCGACATCCCGTCGATTGTCGCCGCGCGCACGACCGAGGGCGGCACCGCTCCTGCCGCCGTTGCCGTGCAGCTGCAGCGTGCCGAGTCACAGCTCGTGGCCGACGAGGGCGTGTTTGGATCGCTGACCAAGGTCGTCGAGATGGGCCACGGGGCAAAGTAGAGGTTTGGCTGAAGACGTATTGTCCATTTATTGATAAATCGTTTTCGCTTTACGGGCGCCTGCTGATGTGGGCGCCCGTATTTTGTTGCTATGGGGGAGGGGTTTGTCGAGAATTTCTGTAGGACCTTTGGGCAGGTTGTGAAGGGGGTACGTTCGCGGGTGGCAACCGACCGTCTGCTCTGTTCGGTGCGGTTGTTAGGCGGTCGGATGGTACTCTAATCGGGCTTCGAAACAGAAGTGACACATATGGAGCGCTTTAATAAATTGCAGCGTTTCAATAAACAGCTTTTTGTTTAACTGCAGCTAAAACTCTGTTACGATGCAGTCCAGGCGGGTGCCGGAATGGGACTTGGGCACGCGCGAACCTACTTGAAAGGCTACCTTATGGCTATCGAGAAGACTTTCATCATGATTAAGCCCGACGCCGTGCGCGACCGCAAGATCGGCGAGATCGTTGCTCGCATTGAGCGCAGCGGCCTTGTCATCGAGCGCATGGAGATGACCACGCTCGAGCGCGCTACCGTCGAGGAGCACTACGCCCATCTGGCCGACAAGCCCTTCTTTGGCAGTCTCTGCGACTTTATGACGAGCGGTCCGGTCGTCAAGATGGTCGTTTCCGGTCTCTCCGCTGTCTCCAAGATGCGCACCCTTATGGGCGCTACTAACCCGCTTGATGCTGCCCCCGGCACCATTCGCGGCGACTTTGCTGTCGATGTCAACGCCAACGTGATCCACGGCTCCGACTGCCTGGAGAACGCCGAGATCGAGATCAAGCGCTTTTTTGGCTAAACCAGCTTTGACTCCTTAAAGCTGTTAGCGTGTGGCTTGGGCGCTGCGGAATTCCATCCGCGGCGCCCTTTTTATTCCAAAATCTATGAAGGGGCCCGCTCGGACATGAGTTCCGAGCGGGCCCCTGCTGTTAGCTTGTGGCACTGAGTAGTTTAGGCCTCGTCGACGACCTTGAGGCCGCGCGTGTGGTCGATCTCGTTGAGGAGGTTAACGCGACGCTCGTGACGACCGCCCTCAAACTCGGCGTCGAGCCACTCGTCGACAATCATCTTGGCGAGCTCGGAGCCCACGACGCGGGCGCCAAAGGCGAGCACGTTGGTGTTGTTGTGCATGCGGGAGAGCTTGGCGCTGAAGGGCTCGGAGCACACGACGGCGCGAACACCTTCGACCTTGTTGGCGGCCAGGCTGATGCCGACGCCGGTACCGCAGATCAGGATACCCAGGTCGACGTCACCGTTGGCAACGGCCTTACCCACCTTGTAGCCGGCGATGGGGTAATCAAAGCTCTCGGAGGTGTCGGTTCCAAAGTTCACGACCTCACAGCCGCGCTCCTTCAGGTGCTCGGAAATGATGTTCTTGAGCTCAACGGCGGCGTGGTCGTTACCGATACCGATCTTCATGAGTGGTTCCTCTCTGGTCCGTGCGGCGGAATTGCTAAAGGTTTTACCGCGTTCGACTGCATCATAGCGCGACTTTTGCGTAAACGCTCGGGCGTTTTTTGGTCAAACGCTTTAGCATGCAACAAGACTAGCTTTTCATGAATTAATGCCGTCAGATTGCGCTTGAACGCCGTCCGTCGGAACCATGGTTGCGGTTTTTGATGCATTGTTATCAAATAAAAGAGCTAACTATTATCGAGAGCCCAGTCCGTTATACAAGTAGGAGATACCTATGCCTGCCGATTCCCTTCGTGATACCGCGTTTTGCGATGTTTTGAACCGCGAGCTTGTCTGTGCGCTCGGCTGCACCGAGCCCATTGCCGTTGCCTATGCAGCGGCGCTGGCGAGCCAGACGCTCGGTTGCGAACCCGATCATATGGATGTTGCCTGCTCGGGCAATATCATCAAGAACGTTAAGAGCGTGACCGTGCCCAACTCGGGCGGTATGCACGGTATTGAGGCCGCGGCCGTGCTGGGCGCCGTGGGCGGTGACGCCAAGAGCGCGCTCGAGGTGCTCGAGAGCGTTAACGACGAAGACCGTGCTCGCGTGTCCGAGCTCCTCGCCGATGCCGGTTACTGCGATGTGTCGCTTGTCGAGGGTGTGCCCAACCTCTACATCAAGGTGACTGCCACGGCCGGGGGCCATGTTGCGATCGTCGAGATTACCGACCACCACACCAATGTTACGTGCCATACGCTCGACGGTATTCCGGTATGCGGCAAGTCGGCGGGGGAGTGTGCCGCCTGCGCCGAGCGCGTCGTGGCCGAGCGTGCGGCAGATAACGCCGATACCCCTATGAGCATTGAGTCCATCATCGACTTTATCGAGGACGGTGACATTGAGGACGCCCGCGCTGCCGTTGAGCGTCAGATTGAGCTGAACGGTGCGATCAGTGCCGAGGGCCTGGCGCACGCTTGGGGCGCCGAGGTGGGCCGTACGCTGCTGGGCGCTCGTGCCGATGACGTCGCCTGTCGTGCCCGTGCCCGCGCGGCCGCCGGGTCCGATGCCCGCATGAACGGCTGCGCGCTGCCGGTCGCCATCGTGTGCGGCTCGGGCAATCAGGGCATTACCTGTGCCTTGCCCGTTATGGAGTATGCCGAGTATTTGCGCTGCGACCATGACCGCCTGGTGCGCGCCGTGATGCTGTCTGATCTGATCGCCGTGCATATCAAGAGCTATATTGGTGCGCTCTCGGCGTTTTGCGGTGCTATTTGCGCCGCATGCGGTGCCGGTGCCGCGATTACCTGGCTGTGTGGTGGCACGCGCGAGCAGATTGGCGCGACGGTTTCGAACACGCTCGGTAACGTGGGCGGCATTGTATGCGATGGCGCCAAGGCGAGTTGCGCGGCTAAGATTTCGGCAGCCGTTGACGCTGCGATTCTGGGTCACGATATGGCCATGCAGGGCCGCGGCTTCCGTGCCGGTGAGGGCCTCATTCAGGATACCGTCGAGCAGACGATCGCCAGCATGGGCTATGTGGGCCGTGTGGGTATGAAAGACACCGACGTCGAGATCCTAAACATCATGATCGGCAAGACTCGAGTCTGTTAGGACAGTTCGTCGGCTACTTGGTGTTCGTAGAAGGCTTCTACTACGGCGTTAAAGTCGCGGGCGAAGTCTTCCATGGTTCCGCGCCAAGTGGCTCGGCTGGGCTTGCCCTGGCCCACAAAGGCGGTTTGGATGCCGCAATCGGGGGACGGGAAGTCGCGCTTGGGATCGTTGCCCACCATAAGGACCTCGTGCGGCTCGAGCCCCATCACCTGAAGCTGCTCTAGATAGTAGGTGGCATCGGGCTTGCAGCGGGTGGCGTTTCCCATGTGCGTGACGAGCTCAAAGGGAGCGTCGGCCAGGTCGCCCCAACCCATGCGGCACTCGATGGACCCCTGCGGAAAGCTGGGGTTGGTGAAGAGCGCGCAGCGCAGTCCTGCGTCCTGTACGGCCTGAAGCGCGGCGTGTGCGCCCGGCATGGCGTGGGCGTTGATGACATCGTCGTTCTTGTACGGAAGAACTTCGCGATCGTAGTAGGTAAACGCCTCGTAGATGAGTGGGTCCGAGAGGCAAATGCCGCACCGGCGCTCAACCTCTTCTTGGTAGAACTCAAGATTGGTGCGATTATCCGTGCCGCTTCGGCGATTGGCGTTGAGGTCGACCAAGATGGTGCCGAGGCGTGCCATCGTGCCACCGTGGCTGCGGCGACCGATATCCGCGAGCATCGACGAGACATCCTTAAAATAGCGAAGGATGAACGCGTTGAGGTTGATGCTAAGAAGCGTTTCGTCCATATCGAAAACGACTGCTTTGAGCACGCGGGCACCTTTCTCGATAAATCGTTCCAGAATTGTTGGCTCCGGATACTTTACCTCAAAGGCGTATGGGCAAACTGCTTATCGTCAAGTTGTGGAGACGGCTGTCCATAAGATTACGAAAAAGTCTCCACACGAGTAAAAAAACGCAGTTCACGCTTGAAATCGAACCCATTTCCCCGTAACCTATACGAACGTGATTGCATAAGCGTCACATTAGTATCTGTCGGCTCCCGAGTGTTCCTAAACGTTGTGTGCTTGTCGCACCCTTCTGTAGGTCCTAGCAATCGGGGCCCCGTAGTTCGAAAGGGGTCCACCTTTGAGTGAGATTCAGAACTCGTCCATTTTCTCTCTTGACGATGTCAACGAGGAGGAGATGAACAACCTCATCGACGGTACGATTACCGACTTTGATGAGGGCGATCTCGTTAACGGCACTGTCGTTAAGATCGAGCATGACGAGGTGCTCGTTGACATCGGATTCAAGTCCGAGGGCGTTATCCCGGTCCGCGAGCTGTCCATCCGCAAGGACGCTAACCCTGCAGACATCGTTGCACTCGGTGATCCCATCGAGGCTCTGGTTCTCCAGAAGGAGGACAAGGACGGTCGTCTGGTCCTGTCCAAGAAGCGTGCCGAGTACGAGCGTGCTTGGAACCGCATCGAGGAGAAGTTCAACTCCGGCGAGAACGTTGAGGGCGAGGTTATCGAGGTTGTCAAGGGCGGCCTGATCCTCGACATCGGCCTGCGTGGCTTCCTGCCCGCTTCCCTCGTCGACCTCCGTCGCGTCAAGGACCTCACCTCCTACATGGGCACCCGCATCGAGGCCCGCGTCATCGAGATGGACCGCAACCGCAACAACGTCGTCCTCTCCCGTCGCGTCGTGCTCGAGGAGTCCCGTAAGGCCGAGCGCTCCGAGATCCTGTCCAAGCTCAAGTCTGGCATGCGTCTCCAGGGTACCGTTTCCTCCATCGTCGACTTCGGCGCCTTCGTCGACCTCGGCGGTATCGACGGCCTCATCCACATCTCCGAGCTCTCCTGGAACCACGTCAACCATCCTTCCGAGGTTGTCAAGGTCGGCCAGGAGGTCGAGGTCGAGGTTCTCGACGTCGACCTCAACCGCGAGCGTATCTCCCTTGGTCTCAAGCAGACCACCGAGGATCCGTGGCGCGCACTGGTCAAGAAGTACCCCGTCGGCGCTATCGTCGAGGGCACTGTGACCAAGCTTGTCCCGTTCGGCGCTTTCGTCGATCTGGGCGAGGGCATCGAGGGCCTGGTGCACATCTCCGAGATGGCCAACAAGCACGTCGACCAGCCTTCTCAGGTCACCCACGTGGGCGACAAGGTTCAGGTCAAGGTCATGGAGATCGACCTCGACCGTCGTCGTATCTCCCTGTCCATGAAGTCCGCTGCTGAGACTCTGGGTGTCGAGATCGAGGTTACCCCGCTTCCTTCCGAGAAGAAGGACGAGGAGACCGACGCCGAGTAAATCGGTTTGACGATCACTTGTTTTAAGGGATCCGTCCGCAATGGATGGGTCCCTTTTTTCATTTGCTGCCGAGGTGCACGATGCTGTCCGTGCGCAATGCCGCCTAGGCTGTTCACGGGCTATTGGGTTGTTGGTGCATGAAAAATGCCGACATCCCGCCTCGGGGAGGAGGCGGGAACGCATCGAGTAGACGGAGGGGTGCGGAGCGCGGTCGCGTCTCGACTGACGACGTTGCCCATCGACGACACTATTGTACTGCATAGCGTGGTTCTTGGTTTATCGTGTCGAGCGTTTGCGTTGTGCCATTGCCTGCGGCAACGGTGTGTTACACTCTTGCACTGCTGAGTGGGCCAGACGGTCGCGCGATGTGCTGCTTGCAGCACGCGTGAGGAAAGTCCGGGCTCCAGAGGGCGGGATGCCGGCTAACGGCCGGGCGGAGTGATCCGACGGAAAGCGCCGCAGAAAAGAAGACTCCCACCTGCGCCGCAAGGCGTAAAGGGAAAAGCTGAAACGGTGGTGTAAGAGACCACCAGCGTCGTGGCAACACGACGGCTTGGCAAGCCCCATCCGGAGCAAGCGCGAATAGGAACGCTATGGGCCGGCCCGGTCCGCGTTCGGGTAGCGTGCGTGGAGCTGCATGGTAACGTGCAGACAAGATAAATGACCGTTCACGACAGAACCCGGCTTACAGGCCCACTTGGCAACTATGTTGACGCTGCGAACCCGTCAGCGCGGCAATCTGCCTTACAAGCCTTCGGGCATGACCATAAGGTCAATGCCCTCGTCTTTCAAGGCACCTTGCTTGCGCTGACGGGTTCTCGCTGTTGGTGACGGCATTATTGGCGTTTCCGTTCTTGTCGGCGAGGGCAACGGTTCTGTCTTTGCCGTATTATTGAGGCTGTTTGTTGCCGCGCTTAGTTTTGTTGAGGGGCTTTGTTGGACAGCTATTTTACTCTGCAATCGAATATTGAGGCTACGGGCGAGTTCGTTGACCGCAAGAGCCGGTTTATTGCCCAGCTGGTCCATATTGAGTCCGAGGATGAGGCGAATGCCTTTATCGAGATGGTTCGCAAGCGTCATTACGACGCTCGACACAATGTTCCCGCGTGGATTTTAGTCGATGGACGCGAGCGCCAGAGCGATGATGGTGAGCCGAGCCGCACGAGCGGTATGCCGACGCTCGAGGTGTTGCGCGGCGCAGAGCTCAAAAATGTTTGCTGCGTGGTGACGCGCTATTTTGGTGGCACGCTGTTGGGACCTGGTGGCTTGGTGCGCGCCTATACTGCGGCGACGCAGGCGGCGGTGGCAGCTGCTCGGGAGGCCGGGCAGATTGTCGAGATGACGAGTGTCGTGCCTGTTGACGTGCATGTGGCCTATCCGCAGTATGAGCAGGTGCTTCGTTTGGCGCAGGATTCGGGTGCCAAGGTTTCGGATACCGATTACGCGGATACCGTGACGATTCATTTGGTGTTCAAAGCGGGGGAGCAGGAGCCGTTTTGCGCTAAGATGCGCGAGCTTATGGCGGGGCGTGAGGAGATTGAGGTCGGCGCTCCCGAATTTGCAGAGTTCTAACGGCGACGGCTGGCGCGCTTTGGATATATCCCAAGCGCGCCAGCCGTCGTTTTATGTTGCTGCCGTTTACTCGGCGAGCTGCTTTAGCACATCGCAGGCGATCTCGATGGCATCGTCGATGCAGCCGGGGCAGCTGCGGAGCGGACCCTTATCTGATCCGATGCCCTTGAGCGTGCCGCAGACGGTCGTCGTGTTCTTCTCGCCAAAACGCTTGGCGATTTCGCGCGACAGCTTGTAGGTCTGGCCCTTGGTCTTGGGGTTTTCCATGCCGTCGCTCATCACGAAGCCCATGATGGCCACGGCGCCCGAGATGGCGCCGCAGGTTTCGGTCATGCCGCCCATGCCGGCGCCAAAGCCCTCGGTGAGGGTAAAGGCGATCTGGGGGTCGAGTCCGACGGCGGGCGCGAGCGTGCAGGCGACGGCCTGGGCGCAGTTAAAGCCACGGGCGTGGTATTCGGCAGCCTGAGCCTGACAGGCGGTGATGTCGAGCTGGGCCGTATCGATTTGCTTCATCGTTGTCTCCTTGGTCACGGTGTACCCGCCTATGGTACCCGTGACGGTGCGTGTAATCATCGAGAGCTTCATGGATGCCTCATTTTTATCTATCGAGCAAATGCCCAAGGCTTGAGATAAATGCCACGGATCAATTTGTCCCATAACCTACCTTGGGGATGGGTTGAGAGGGGTGCAGGGTAGCGGTATCGTGAACCGAATAAAAACAAAACCCAAGTAAGGGAGTTGGATATGAGTGAGCAGACCATCGGTACGACGTGTGTTCAGGGCGGGTATCACCCGGGAGATGCGGAGCCGCGCCAGGTGCCCATCTACCAGTCCACCACGTGGAAGTACGACACGTCCGAGCACATGGGCAAGCTGTTTGACCTGGAGGAGTCGGGCTATTTCTACAGCCGTCTGCAGAACCCCACGTGCGATTTGGTTGCCGCCAAGATCTGCGAGATGGAGGGCGGCACCGCAGCGATGCTCACGAGCTCGGGCATGGCTGCGAACTTCCTCGCGATCTTTAACGTGGCCGGTGCCGGCGATCACGTGGTCGCAAGCTCTGCCATCTACGGCGGTACCTACAACCTGCTCGCCCACACCATGGGCCGTATGGGGCTGACCTGCACGTTCGTTGCCCCCGACTGCACCGATGAGGAGCTCGAGGCAGCCTTCCAGCCCAACACCAAGCTCGTCTTTGGCGAGACGATCGCAAACCCCGCCCTTGCTGTGCTCGATATTGAGCGCTTTGCCAAGGCCGCGCATGACCACGGCGTGCCACTGATGGTCGACAACACCTTCCCGACGCCCGTGATGTGCCGTCCCTTTGAGTGGGGCGCCGATATCGTCACGCACTCCACCACCAAGTACATGGATGGACATGCTGCCTACCTGGGCGGTGTGATCGTTGACCACGGCCAGTTTGACTGGATGGCCCATGCGGACAAGTTCCCGGGTCTCACCACGCCCGACGAGAGCTACCACGGCGTGACCTATGCTGAGAAGTTCGGTCGCGAGGGCGCCTTCATTACCAAGGCAACCGCTCAGCTCATGCGCGATCTCGGCCCCATGCAGAACCCGCAGGCGGCGTTCTTCCTGAACAGCTCGCTCGAGAGCCTGCATGTGCGCATGCCGCGTCATTGTGAGAACGGCCTGGCCGTTGCCAAGTTCCTGCAGAGCCACCCCAAGGTGCGCTTTGTGAGCTATCCGGGTTTGGAGGGCGACAGGTACTACGACATCGCTCAGAAGTACATGCCCAACGGTACCTGCGGCGTCGTGAGCTTTGGCTTTAACGGTGGTCGCGCGGCGGCCGAGACCTTTATGAAGAGCCTCAAGCTCGCCCAGATCGCCACGCACGTGGCCGACGCCCGCACTTGCTGCCTGCATCCCGCTAATGCCACGCATCGTCAGATGAACGATGAGGAGCTCATCGCCTGTGGCATCTCCGCCGACATGGTGCGCCTGTCGTGCGGCCTCGAGGACACGGCCGATCTGATTGCCGACCTTGAGCAGGCGCTCGAGCAGTGCTAGGCTAGCTCCGTTCAAGGTGCCGATGCTGACAGAAAGCTTCGGTGACCTTTCGTTCCGATTCTGTAGGCGGGACCCCAATCGCGGCTGTTTGCAGGCGATTGGGGCCCCGTTTTTTGCGTTGGGCCACTCGAAAGGATTGATATGGAGAAAACTGCAGAGCAGCTGCGCCGCGAGCACATTGCCCTAGAGGGCGACACCCATGGCAAGAACAAGTGGGCGATTCTGTTTACCGTGCTCATCATGACGTTTATGGTGTGTCTGGATTCGACCGTCGTGACCGTGGCGCTGCCCGTGATGCAAAAGGAGCTGGGCGTGGGCCTCGATCGCATTCAGCTGGTGAGTTCGGTGTATCTGCTTGCGACATGCGTGGCTATGTTGCCATTTGGCCGTCTGGGCGACGTGCACGGCAAGGTGGGCGTATTCCAGCTGGGCGTCATCGTCTTTTCGGTCGGCTCGCTGCTTTGTGGCCTTTCGGGTTCGCTCGAGGTTCTTATCCTGGCACGCATCGTTCAGGGCGTCGGTTGCGCGGCGGCCATGGCTAACAACATGGGTATCATCACCGAGTCGTTTCCGGCGCGCGAACGAGGTCGTGCCATGGGTATTCTCGCGACCTTCGTGGCCCTCGGCATGATGTGTGGCCCCGTGCTGGGTGGCATGCTGGTGGCAAGCTTTCCCTGGGAGAGTATCTTCCTCATCAACCTGCCCATTGGCGTCATCTCGTTTATCGTGGGGCTCTACACGCTACCGCATGTTAAGCCGAAGGACGGCGAGCGCCCTATGTCCCTGATTGAGGCTACTCGTCGCTGCTTTGCAAATTCGGCCTTCACCATCAACCTTGCCTGCATGCTCATCGTGTTCGTTGGCATTGGCGCATCCGAGTTTATCCTGCCGTTCTATTTTCAGGACGCCCACGGCTTTGGTTCCGCCATCTCTGGATTGCTCTTTTTGGCGCTGCCGATGGTGAATGCCTTTATCGGTCCGCTTTCGGGTACGGTTTCGGACCGCGTTGGCTGCGAGGGCCCCACGGCAGTCGGCCTGGGCGTGTACGTATGCGGTCTTTTTGCGGTTAGCACGCTCGACAAGCACTCTTCCATCCCCGTGATCGTGTGCTGCGTCGCATTTATGTCGTGCGGTACGTCGATTTTCCAGAGCCCCAATAACTCGCTGTATATGGGCTCGGCTCCGCGCGAGGCGCTCGGTTTTGCGGGCAGTTTGGGCAGTTTGGCGCGCTATGCTGGCATGGCACTCGGCATTACGGTGGCGTCGAATATCCTGTATGGGCAGATGAGCGTGGCGATGGGCGAGGCCGCGACCAGTTTTGTTGCGGGCCGTCCGGATGTGTTTCTGTTTGGCTTTCGCTCGGTATTCTACGTACTCATGGCTGTGGCCGCAGCGGGCTTCGCGCTTGCCATGGTGCGTTTGGTGAGGATACGCGCCCGCCATTAGCTTGTGGAGGCAGGCTTGCCATGAATCGGGCCTATCTACTGGTCTTGCGGCTTTGTGGTGCGATGTGGCTTGTGGGGCGGGCGGGGGTCGGTCCGTGGTAGACTATCGAACAACGTTTATTAATCGCGCGGTATCGTTGCCGCGAGAAGGGGTTGCGCCATGCAGGAGCTTGAGGATCGTATTCGCCATGACGGCATCGTAAAGGCCGGTAACGTCCTTAAGGTTGATGCCTTCCTCAACCACCAATGCGATGTTGAGCTGTTCGACCACATGGGCGCCGAGTGGGCTCGTCTGTTCGAGGGCGTCGAGATCAACAAGATCCTGACAATCGAGGCTTCGGGCATTGGCATGGCTTGCATTGCGGCCCAGCATTTTGGCGGCGTGCCGGTGGTCTTTGCCAAGAAGGCGCAGTCCATCAACCTCGACGGCGAGCAGTATGCCACGACTATCTACTCCTTTACCAAGCAGAAGGAGTACCCGGTCATCGTTGGCAAGCGTTTCCTGTCCGAGGGCGACAAGGTACTGATCATCGATGACTTCTTGGCCAACGGCTGCGCGCTCGAGGGTCTTATCAAGATTTGCGAGGCTGCGGGTGCCGAGGTGTCCGGTATTGGCATTGCCGTGGAGAAGGGCTTCCAGGGCGGCGGCGATAAGCTCCGCGAGCGCGGCTTCCGCGTTGAGAGCCTGGCCCGTATCGCCGATATGGACTGCGAGACCGGCGAGATCACCTTCGCCTAAGCGCGCAACACAAGCGATTGGTATGCGATGTGACAAAGGGATCGTCCCTTTGTCACATTTTTTGTATGAGGGGAGGTGTTGATATGAATGAGAACAAGATGGGATGGTGCGAGTATGCGCGCTATGCCGAGATGTCGGCCGAGGAGTTGGCGCGCGATTGCGAGGTGCAGGTGTTTCGCGCGACGGGTCCGGGCGGACAAGGCGTCAACACGACGGACTAGGCGGTGCGCATGAAGCATGGGCCCACGGGGATTGTGGTGACGGCGCGCGAGAGCCGTAGTCAGTTTCAGAATCGCAGCTGCTGTCTGCGTAAGCTGAGGGCAGAACTTGAGCGTCGTGGCCGTCCGCCGCGCCGACGCGTAAAGACCAAGGTGCCTCAGCGCTCTCGCCAGCGCAGGCTCAATGACAAGCACTTCAACGCCATTAAAAAGGCCAACCGTCGCAAGCCGGGCGGGGAGGAATGATCTCCTCAATAAGTTGCGGTGAAATAGGGACTGTTTTGCGGCTTTAGCTGCATAAACAGTCCCTATTTCACCGCAACTTAGGTGGGGCTAGCGGGTGGGGTGCCAGACGTGGAGGGCGCCGGCGAGGATGTTCACCTCGATGCGCGAGGCGACGATGGGCTCGCCGTCGGCCTGGATGGGGTAGTCGGGCTCCTCGAACGTCTGTCTCT
>CABSNL010000047.1 GCA_902479095.1 uncultured Collinsella sp.
CACTTCTAGCTTCGTCGGCAGCGTCAGATGTGTATAAGAGACAGCTCGCCCACGCCTGACGATACTGTTGGCTAGAAATTCATCCGGCCATTAGCAACAAGGCCCCCGAGCAGCTTATTTGAACTGCTCGGGGGCCTTTTAGTTTAAAGCGACCTGGTGAACGGTCTTTATACCGGCAAACAATATAGGGGGTACCGACCAACGTCGATACCCCCTTACAAGCCACCATGTCACGCACACAGTGCCGAGCGCACGACCCGCACGCCTACTTGCGAGAATTGCTCAGCTTATTGATCAGCGCCTCGAGACGCTCGCCGTCCTCGGCCGTCTGGGCAATAACCAAAATCGTATCGTTGCCGGCAAGCGAGCCAAGCACATCGGGCAGCTCTGCCGCATCAACGGCGGCGGCGATGCCGGAAGCCGTGCCAGGCTGAGCCTTGATCATAACCAGATTATCGGTGCGCAGAACGCCCGTTACGAGCTCGGAAACCATACGCTGCAGGTGCAGGTCCTCTGCCAGAACATAGATGCCCTCAGGGAGCTTACGCAGCCCCATATCGGCAATATCGCGAGAGACAGTCGCCTGCGTGCAATCAAAGCCCATAGCGCGGAGCTCATCGACCAGCACGCGCTGCGTGCGGACGTCCTTATTGCGCACAATATCTCTAATGGCATCCTGGCGCCCATTGCGTTTTTTAGCCATACAAACCCTCTCTCCAAAAGATGGCGGAGACAATCAATCAGTGATTGAATAGTTTAACGCTATTTGAAGGCTTTTGTGTATAAGAACGCATTTCGAAACAATTCTATGCAAATTTGTTTCGAAATGAGCCGTTTAGGCGGTTTTTGCGCCCGTCCGGTTAAGAAAAGCTGCCAGATGCGTACACATCACGCAGCGCGCGGGCTTGGCGCTGGCGATCGGCCCAAACAACAGACCGAGTCCCCGATGGTTATCCTTGAGCGCGGCGACCATCTGACGGGTTCGAGGCGCCTCGAGCATATCACGCATGCGGGCGGAACGCTCGATTGACGACACTCCATGCGGGCTCAGACACAAATTCTCGATGCAGGCGACCAGTCCGGCAAAGTAGAACTTTTGGCTTGCCAGCTTGAGCCGACCACCGCTATCTGCTTCCGAGAGTGAGTCCGCAAGCTCGTCGAGCGCTCGAGTGTCATCGGATATCCTGGCATACATGGTGGGATCAAAGGCATCTGTAAGCTTAGGTGCCACCGCGTGGAAACAAGCGTCGCCGCAGCCGGACACGAATCGTGCCTGCGAGAGCGCATAAGCCATAAACTCAACCGTACGGTACGCCTTGCCGCGCGACAGGCATGCCTCAAACAGCGAGCGGCTGTACATCACGCCAGAGGTCTGAACGACAAGGCCGCCTAAAATCAACTGGGGCAGCCCGGTCACCATAGAAGACTCGTCTTCTATGGCAATAGAGGCAGCATCCAAGACGCGCGAATGACGCTCGCGATGCGCATCGTATCGATCGAGCGACACCGAGGGGAGCACAATGTCTGCCGCAGTATCGCACGCGATATCGACCATCTTGGAAAGGGCCTGCGGAGCAAACCACTCATCGGCGTTCATGGCGATGATTTGAGAGCCGCGCGAGGTATCAAAACCGGCACGAAGACAAGCACCGCGCTTCGCGTCCTCGACGTCAATCAAATCAATATGAATGTCCCTGTCGGCAGCAACTTGAAGCGAATGGCGCACACCGGGCGCAGCATCGCGGCAGACAACGACAATCTGCAAATCGTAGAGGTCTTGGTTCTGGATGCTCTCGAGCGCACGCATCGCATAGCTGGGCGAACCTTCTACCACAAGGATCACCGAAAGTCGCGGATGCGAGCCACGTCGAACCAAGTTATCCGTCCTCTCGACAGCAATGAATCAAACCGTGGTTCATGGTACACCCCGCCAATAAAAGCAATGAGACACCGGTTGTATTGCACGCCAAGAACAGATGTTGCACACGCGCAGCCCACAGATGACAGGTGTCGACGCACGACGCGTCGAGCCCTCCCCTAGTCGAGCACGACAAGCTCGGCGGGATCGTAATCTACGCCCATAAACGTAAGGCCGCAGGCAGGAGCCGTGGGGCCCGCAGCGGTACGGTCGCAAGCATCGATGACCTCACGCATCCACTCGGGTTCACGGCGATGCATGCCAATCTCGACAAGCGTGCCCACGATCGTGCGAACCATCGAATGCAGAAACGCATTGCCCTCGATGGTGAACGTCAGGATGTCCTCGCCAAACGCAACCTCATGGCCAAACTCGGCACGCATCACGCAACGATGCGTGGGCTTGCCAACGGCCGAGGCAACCTTGCAAAAGCTTTTAAAGTCCTGCTCACCCAAAAGCGCGGGGCAGGCAGCAGACATAGCCTCAACATCCAAGGGATAGCGATGCCACCAAACGGCACCGCGGGACAGCACGGGGCGCGCGTCTCGATCGGCAATACGGTACGTATACGTACGGGAACGCGCGTCAAAGCGTGCAGAAAAGCCTTTACGGGCCCTGTAGACCTCGTTTATGGCGATATCTTTGGGCAACAGGGCATCCATGGCCCGCAGCCACCTACGGCGTGTCAGGACGAGCTCAGCGTCCGTAACGGGCACACTGATGTACTGAGCCACGGCATGCACGCCAGCATCGGTACGCCCCGCGCACGTCAGATCGATCGGGCGGCGAAGCAGCGTCTCGATGGCTCGACGCAGCTCACCCGCAACCGTCGTCTGTCCCGGCTGCTCGGCAAATCCGCTATACGACGAGCCGTCATAGGCCACGCGGAAAACGAGAGTGGCATCGAGCTCCGGAATCGAATTGAAATCAGACGGCGCAGTCATGGGCGCTCCCAACAAACAAGCAACGGTATCGCGACAAAAAAAGAGGGGTACGCGAACGTACCCCTCGAATATAGCCTATGCAGACGGAATGTCTACTCAGCGGTCTCCTCAGCAGGAGCCTCCTCGACAGCCTCGACCTTCTTGGGAGCAGCGGCCTTCTTGGGGGCCGGAGCAGCCTTCTTGGCCTTAGGCGTGCAAGGCTCGGTGACGAGCTCCATGATAACGATGGGAGCGTTGTCGCCCTTGCGGTTGCCGAGCTTCATGATGCGGGTATAACCGCCGTTGCGGTCCTGCCACATGCCCTGAGCAGCCTTGTCGAAGATCTCGGCAACGAGCTGCTTATCGCCGAGCTTGGCGATAGCCAGACGACGAGAGTGCAGGTCGCCCTTCTTGGCCCAAGTGATGATCGGGTCGACGACCGAACGCAGCGCCTTAGCGCGGGTCTCGGTGGTCTTGATGCGGTCGTTCTCGAAGAGGGCCTTAGCAAGGCTCTTCTTCATGGCCTTGGTGTGGCTCGCATCGGTGCCGAGCTTCAGGCCCTTCTTAACGTTGTGACGCATGGTCTAGTTTCTCCTCAAATATGCGAAGCATTAAGCCTTCAGGCTCAGGCCCATGGACTCAAGCTTGTCCTTCACTTCCTCGATCGACTTAACACCGAAGTTACGGATGTTGAGCAGATCGTTCTCCGAGAACTCAACGAGCTGACGGACCGAGTGAATGCTGGCGCGCTTAAGGCAGTTGTAGGAACGGACGGAAAGGTCCAGATCCTCGATCTGCTTGTCCAGCTCGGCGTTGTCGTTGGTGACCTCGGGAGCGAAGATCGAAGCCTCCTCCTCGACCTCGGGGGTCTCGGCAAGGTTCATAAAGGCGGCCATATGCTGGTTGATGATATTGGCAGCCTGGACCACGGCGTCGCGCGGGGCGATGGAGCCGTTGGTCTCGATCTCGAGGACAAGGCGGTCGTAGTCGGTGTGCTGACCGACACGGCAAGCCTCAACGAGCTTGGCGCAACGGGAAACCGGCGAGTACAGCGAGTCGACGTGGATCACACCGATGGGATCGTTGTCGCGCTTGTTGGCCTCGCCAGAAACATAGCCGCGGCCATAGCCGATGCGCATGCTCATGGTGAGATGGCCACCCTCGGTGAGCGTAGCGATGTGCTGCTCGGGGTTGACCAGCTCAAACTCGGACGGAATAAAGAAGTCCGCACCGGTGACCTCGCAGGGGCCGTCAACCGAGATGGTGGCGGTCGCCTCGTCGGTCGTGCCGAGAGCCCTGAAGACAAGACCCTTGACATTCAGGACGATGTCGGTGACATCCTCGACCATGTTAGGGATGGTCATGAACTCGTGCTGCGCACCATCGATCTGAATAGCCTCGACGGCGGCACCCTCGAGCGAGGACAGAAGAACGCGACGAAGGGAGTTACCCAGCGTATCGCCGTAGCCACGCTCGAGCGGCTCGACGGAGACACGAGCAGACGTCTCGTTGATCTCTTCGACCTGAACCTGAGGCCTAATGAATTCTGACATGTATTACCTCCAGCCTCAGCAGCCCGGATGGACTACTTAGAGTAGAGCTCGACGATGAGCTGCTCGTTGATATCACCGCTGATCTGCTCACGCGTCGGCAGAGCGAGCACGTTACCAGACAGCTTCTCGATATCGACCTCGAGCCAGCCAGGGACCTCAAAGCGCTCGGAGGAAATCAGGGCCTCCTTGATGGGGAGGAGGTCACGGAACTTCTCGCCGACAGCGACGACGTCGCCGGCCTTGACGCGGTAGGACGGGATGTCCACGCGCTTGCCGTTCACGGTGAAGTGACCGTGACGGACGGACTGACGAGCCTCTTTGCGGGTGCGGGCGAAGCCAAGACGGAAGACGACGTTGTCGAGGCGAGACTCAAGGATGATCATGAGGTTCTCACCGGTGACGCCGTTCATCTTACGGGCCTTGTTGAAGTAGCCGTGGAACTGCTTCTCCAGAACGCCATAGATGAACTTGACCTTCTGCTTCTCGCGCAGCTGCATGCCGTACTCAGATTCCTTGCGACGGCGCTTGGGCTGACGGATAGATTCCTTCTTGCTGCTGTAACCGAGCTCAGCGGGATCGATCCCGAGCTGACGGCAGCGCTTAAGAACAGGAGTCCTGTCGATTGCCATATTGATACGATCCTTTCAGTTACACGCGGCGACGCTTCTTGGGGCGGCAGCCGTTGTGCGGAATGGGGGTCTTGTCCTGGATGCTCGAGACCTCGAGGCCAGCAGCCTGGAGGGAGCGAATGGCGGTCTCACGACCGGAGCCGGGGCCCTTGACGAAGACGGAAACCTTCTTCATACCGTGCTCCATGGCCTGCTTGGCAGCAGCCTCGGCAGCCATCTGGGCAGCGAACGGCGTGGACTTACGGGAGCCCTTGAAGCCCACCTGGCCAGCCGACTTCCAGGAAATGACGTTGCCCTGGGGATCGGTGATCGAAACGATCGTGTTGTTGAACGTAGAACGAATGTGAGCCTGGCCCACGGAAATGTTCTTACGGTCCGCGCGCTTCAGACGGGCAGCGCGAACGTTCTTCTTAGCAGTAGCCATCTATCTAGCGCTCCTTATTTCTTCTTCTTAGCACCGATCTGACGCTTCGGGCCCTTGCGGGTACGAGCGTTAGTGTGGGTGCGCTGGCCGCGGACCGGGAGGCCCTTGCGGTGACGAAGGCCGCGGTTGCAGCCGATGTCCATAAGGCGCTTGACGTTCTGATTGCGCTCACGGCGGAGGTCGCCCTCAACCATGATCTGGTTCTTATCGATATAATCACGGATGGCGTTAACCTCATCCTCGGTGAGGTCCTTAACGCGCGTATCCACGTTAACGTTGCACTCGACGCAAATCTTCGTCGCAGTGGTGCGGCCGATGCCGTAAATGTAGGTCAGACCGATCTCAACGCGCTTCTCACGCGGGAGGTCGACACCATTAATACGGGCCAACGTAGTCTCCTCTCTTAACCCTGACGCTGCTTATGACGGGGGTTCTCGCAAATGACGAGGACCTTGCCATGGCGCCTAATGATTTTGCACTTATCGCACATCTTCTTGACCGAAGGACGTACCTTCATCGTTCTTCCTTTCGGTAGCGCTCAAACTACTTCCCTACTATCTACTCGCCCAGCCGCAGGCGTTTAAAACTATGGCTGGTCTTCACACACAATCCGACCGTAGGTTGAGCTAAGCCTGCAGTCGGAAATGGAGTGCGTGTATGCGTGCCGCTATTTGTAGCGATAGGTGATGCGGCCGCGGGTCAGGTCGTACGGGGAAAGCTCCACGACAACCCTGTCACCGGGGAGAATACGGATGTAATTCATTCGGATCTTGCCAGAAATGTTGCACAGAACCGAATGACCGTTCTCGAGCTCGACCTTAAACATGGCATTGGGCAGCGGTTCCTTTACCGTACCCTCGAGCTCAATTGCGTCTTCCTTCTTCACAAGCAATCATCTTTCTCTAGAAAACGACAGCGATTGAGTATTCTACAACACGTATGCACGCATCGTAATAACTTCGTAATGGCTCCACAACTAAGTGGAACTTGTTACATTTCTCCGCCTTGGAGCGAACACCAAGCACCTTGCGCATCCGTGGTGAGAATCACCGGACCGTCATTGGTGATGGCGACGGTGTTCTCGTAGTGCGCGGCGGGCAGATGGTCGTTGGTCGTAACAATCCAACCGTCGGAGCCCGTGCTCACATGGTTGGAACCCATCGTAACCATCGGCTCGATGGCAATGACCATGCCGGCTTGGAGGCGAACGCCCCTCCCCTTCTTTCCATAGTTAGGAACGTTGGGGTCCTCGTGCATCACGCGGCCAATGCCATGGCCCACATAATCACGAAGCACACCGTAACCGTGAGACTCGGCGAGGGACTGAACGGCATAACCGACGTCCCCGATATGGTTACCGGGAACAGCCTGCTCGATGGCAGCCTTAAGGCAATCGCGCGTGACCTCGCACAAAGCCTTGGCTTCGGGCGTGGGGGTGCCGACGAAAAACGTCCAAGCGTTATCGCCGACCCAACCGTCGACAACAGCTCCCGTATCGATGGAGATGATATCGCCATCGCGCAGGATCATGTCGGGGTTGGGAATACCGTGGACCACGGCATCGTTGATCGATGCGCAAATGGTCCCCGGGAACCCGCCGTAACCCTTAAAGGCCGGGGTGCCGCCATGCATGCGGATAATCTGCTCCGCGAGCTGATCGAGCTCAAAGGTGGAAACGCCGGGGCGCACCATGGCTCCAACGTGGCGGAGCGCCATCTTAGATAGCGCTCCTGCCTTCTTCATCTGCTCGATTTGCGTTGCAGACTTAATCTTGATCATAGACCGAGAGCCTCTTTGACATCCCCGTACACGGTCTCGCGAGCCTGGTCACCGTTGACCGACTTGAGCAGACCCTGGCCACGATAGTAGTCGACGAGCGGGCTCGTGGACTTCTCGTAGACGTCGAGACGGTTCTTGATGGTCTCGGGCTTGTCGTCGTCGCGCTGATACATCTCGCCGCCACACTTGGGGCAGGTAGCATCGGCAGCGGTGCCGGTGTAACCGCATGCGCGGCAGGTGCGACGCGAAGACAGACGATCGATAATGACCTCGGGGGCCACATCGACCAGAAGGGCGCAGTCGATCTCGCGACCCATGGCGGAGAGCTCGGAATCGAGCGTCACAGCCTGGGCGGTGTTGCGCGGGAAGCCGTCGAGGATGAAGCCCTGCAGGGCGTCATCGGCGGCAAGGCGCTCCTTGACAAGGTCGATCACGAGCTGGTCGGGAACGAGCTCGCCAGCGTCCATGTACTTCTTAGCCTGAATACCAAGCTCGGTGCCACCCTTGACGGCAGCACGCAGCAGGTCGCCCGTGGAAATGTGGGCGACGCCAAACTCGGCGACGAGCTCCTGTGCGACGGTGCCCTTACCGGCACCCGGAGCTCCGAGCAATACGAGGTTCATGAGCAATCCTCCTCTAGCCTATTTAAAGAATCCATCGTAATCATACATCTTGATCTGGCCTTCGAGCTTATCGACCGTGTCGAGCACGACGCCGACCATGATGAGGATGGACGTGCCGCCAAATGCCTGGATCAGATGGTTACCCGTGAAGGAGAAGATGATCGAAGGCACGATGGCGATGAGCGCCAAAAAGACAGCGCTGGGAAGCGTGATCTTGTTGAGCGCGTTCTTGATGTAGGCCGCGGTAGCCCTACCCGGGCGGACGCCCGGAATAAAGCCGCCCTGCTTCTTAAGGTTATCGGCCGTGTCATCGGGGTTGAACACCATGGAGGTGTAGAAGTACGCGAAGAACACGATGAGGACAACGTTAAGCACCCAGTTGAGCCAACCGGTCGAAAGCGCGGAGGCAACTGCCTGAATCCAGCCGATACCGGGGAAGAACACGGCAATCTGAGCCGGGAAGTACAGCAGCGCCGAAGCGAAGATGATCGGCACGACACCCGCGGTGTTGACCTTGATGGGCAGGTAGGTGGTCTGGCCACCCATCATGCGACGGCCCACGACGCGCTTAGCGTAGGAGACCGGGATGCGGCGCTGGCCGCGCTCAAGGAAAACAATCAGCGGGATAACCAGCAGGATGATGGCGCAGATGATCACCATGGTGATGATGCCACCGGCATTGCCCTCGGTGCTGGAGAAGATAGCCTGCGGCAGACCGGCCATGATGTTCGCGAAGATGATCAGCGACATGCCATTGCCGATACCGCGCTGGGTGATGAGCTCACCAATCCACATGATCAGCATAGCGCCCGCGGTGAGCGTACCGACGATCATGAGGTCGAAGATGATCTCGGGAGCGCCGGCGCCATTAAAGCTGATGCCGAAGCTCTTAAAGAGGAAGAGGTAACCCACGGAGTTGAGGATTGCCAGAGCCAGGGTGAGGTAACGCGAATACTGCGTAATCTTGGTCTGACCGACCTCGCCCTCGCGGGCAAGCTCATGCAGGGAAGGCACGACGGCCTGGAGCATCTGGAGGATGATCGAGCTGGTGATGTAAGGCATGATGCCCAGCGAAAACACCGACACATAGCTCAACGCGCCGCCAGAGAAAAGATTCAGGAGGGCCATAGCACCTGCGGCGACCGAATTGTTATCGGTCGAGAAAAGGCCCAGCATCCCCTGGAAGGGAATGCCGGGCACAGGAACGTGCGCACCAATGCGGTACACGACGAGCATAGCTATGGTAAAAAGAATCTTTTCGCGCAATTCTTTGATGCGGAAAGCATTCTTAAGACCATTTAGCACGGCAGCTCGACCTTTCCGCCGGCGGCCTCGATCTTGGCCTGCGCAGAAGCGCTGACCTTGTCGACCTTGACCGTGAACTTCTTGGTGAGCTCACCATTGCCGAGCACCTTGACGGGCTCGAACTCGCTCTTGGTGATGCGAGCGGCCTTAAGAGCGGCACCGTCGATCACAGCGCCGTCCTCGAACTTACGCTCGAGACGCTCAACGTTAACAGCGGTGTACTCGATACGACGGGGGTTACGGAAGCCCGGAAGCTTGGGCAGGCGCATAGCCAGCGGAGTCTGGCCACCCTCGAAGCCGGCACCCTTGGTGCCGCCAGAGCGGGAACCCTGGCCCTTCTGACCGCGGCCAGAAGTGGTGCCGTGACCCGAAGAATTGCCACGGCCGACGCGCTTGCGGTTCTTGGTGGAACCGGGCGCGGGAGTAAGATCGTGAAGCTGCATTTGCTACTCCTCTACAATCTCGACAAGGTGCTTGACCTTGAAGATCATGCCGCGGACGGACTCGTTGTCAGCAATCTCGCGAACCTCGCGGATCCTGTGGAGACCGAGGGCACGGACAGTACGGACCTGGTCCTGCTTGCAACCGTTGGTGCTGCGGACCTGCTTGATCTTGATGGTGTCAGCCATGCTTAGTTCTCCTTACCGACGAACATCTCGGAGACCGTCAGGCCACGGCGAGCCGCGACGTCCTCAGGGCTGGAGAGCTCCTTGAGGCCCTCGACGGCAGCCTTGATGATGTTGAGGCCGTTGTCGGTACCGAGGGACTTGGACAGGACGTTCTTGATGCCAGCAAGCTCAAAGAGGGGACGCACAGCGCCGCCGGCGATAACGCCGGTACCCTCGACAGCGGGCTTGATGATGATGCGGCCGGCACCAAAGTGGCCGAGAACCTCGTGCGGGATGGTGCCCTGCTCGGTCACCGGCACGTGGAACATGTTCTTCTTGGCATCGAGAGACGCCTTGGAGATGGCCATGGGCACCTCAGCGGACTTGCCCATGCCAACGCCGACGTTGCCCTTGCCGTCGCCAACGACGACGAGAGCGACGAGGCTCATGCGACGACCACCCTTGACGGTCTTCGACACGCGGTTGATGTAAACGACGCGCTCCTCGAACTCGGAGGCCTCGCGCTGCTGCTTCTGATTACGAGCCATGTGCTACATACCTCCTAGAACTCGAGACCGGCGGCACGAGCACCGTCGGCGAGGGCCTTGACGCGGCCATGGTAGATACGGCCACCGCGATCGAAGGCGACCTTGGTGATGCCGGCCTCGATGGCGCGCTTGCCAACGAGCTGACCGACCTTCTCCGCAGCCTCCTTGTTCGAGGTGTGGGTGCCCTTGAACTCGGCCTCGAGGGTCGAGGCAGAGACGAGCGTCAGGCTGGAGCCCTTGCTGTCGTCGATGATCTGGGCATAGATGTTGGCGTTAGTACGGGTCACGCGAAGACGCGGACGCTCGGAGGTACCCGAGACCTTGCCGCGAACACGACGCTGACGACGCTTGAGGCCTTCCAGCTTCGCCTTATGCTTGTTCATACGTAAACTCCTAAAAAGGTTGATCTTGCCAGCACCTGACGGGGTGCTGGTCTTATGCGAGTGAGTCGGTTACGACTACTTGGCGGCCTTACCCAGCTTGCGGCGGATGTGCTCGCCAACGTAGTGGATACCCTTGCCCTTGTAAGGCTCGGGAGGACGATGGCCGCGGATCTCAGCGGCGATCTGACCGACCTGCTGCTTGTTGATACCCTTGACGTTCACGTGGGTGTTGTCGGGAACCTCGAAGGTGATGCCCTCGGGAGCCTCGACGATCACGGGGTGCGAGAAGCCCAGGGAGAACTCGAGGTTCTTGCCCTTCTGCTGCACGCGGTAACCGACGCCGGCGAGCTCGAGCTTCTTCTCGAAGCCCTCGGAAACGCCAACAACCATGTTGTGGATGAGGGCGCGGGTGAGGCCGTGGCGGGCACGGGTCTCACGCTCGTCGTCGGGACGGGAAACGGTGAGGACGTTGTCCTCGACGTTGATAGCGAGCTTCTCAAAGACATCGAGCTCGAGCTGGCCCTTGGGGCCCTTGACGACAACGTTGTTGCCGTTGACTGCCACTTCGACTCCGGCGGGAATCTGGACAGGCTTATTACCGATACGAGACACGGTGATCTCCTTTCCTTCTACCTACCGAGCGAATTACCAGACGTAAGCGATGATCTCGCCGCCGACGTTGTGCTTGCGAGCATCGCGGTCGGTCATGACGCCATGGCTGGTGGAAATAATGGCGGTACCAAGGCCACCGCGGACGCGGGGCATGTCGGCAACGCCGGTGTACTTACGCAGGCCCGGCTTGGAAATGCGGCGGATGCCGTTGATGACCTTAGCCTTCTTGGGACCATACTTAAGCGTGATGTGCAGAGTCTTCTGGGGAACGGTGTCCTCGACATCGTAGCCCTCGATGTAGCCCTCCTCGTGCAGAACACGAGCGATCTCGACGAGCTTCTTGCTGCTCGGCATGGAGACCGTGGCCTTGTTCACAGAGTTAGCGTTACGGATGCGCGTAAGCATATCTGCGATCGGGTCTGTAAGGTTCATACAGATTCTCCTTCGTTCTTGATGAACACGTGCTCTTGGTTCTACGCCGCCCTTAACGGCAAAGCCTTTTTAGCGCGTTTTCCCTGTTCCAAACTGATGCTTGAAACGCTGGTAGTGACTTACCAGCTGGCCTTCTTAACGCCGGGAAGCTCGCCCTTGAGTGCAAGCTCGCGGAAGCAGACACGGCACAGGCCGAACTTGCGGTACACAGAGTGCGGACGGCCGCAGCGCTGGCAGCGCGTGTACTCACGAGTAGAGAACTTCTGCTTGCGATTGCACTTGACGATCATCGATGTCTTAGCCACTTATATCCTCCTCACATAGAGTATTGTTCGCCCCAAGCGCCGCCCCCTTGTGGGAACGGCGCTTATAGGGCAGGTGAACCTATTTCTTGAACGGGAAACCGAAGGCGTCCAGAAGGGCCTTGGCCTCCTCATCGGTATTGGCGGTGGTCACGAAAGTGATGTCCATACCGCGCTGGTGATCGACGGAGTCGAAGTCGATCTCGGGGAAGATGAGCTGCTCGGTGACGCCCATGGAGAAGTTACCACGGCCGTCGAAGCTCTTGGCGGAGATGCCGCGGAAGTCGCGGATACGGGGGATCGCGACGGAGGTCAGACGATCGAAGAACTCCCACATACGGTCGCCACGCAGGGTAACCTTGCAGCCGATCGGCATACCAGCGCGCAGGCGGAAGGTAGCGATGGACTTGCGGGCACGGGTGATCATCGGCTGCTGTCCGGTGATGGCGCGCAGGTCGCGCACGGCACCGTCGATGGCCTTGGAATCGGTAGCGGCCTCGCCGACACCCATGTTCACGACAATCTTCTCAAACTTGGGGATCATCATGACGTTCTCGTACTGGAACTTGTCCTGAAGCTGCTGCTTGACCTCGTTGTTGTACTTGGTCTTCAGACGCGGCACATACTTCTCTTCTGCCATTGTTCACTCCTTCTTGGGGTTTTAAGCACGGGGCGTGGCCACGATGGGTTGTCCTCGTGCCTCCTGGCTGCATCCGCGCCGCTCATGGCATTTTGCGGTTTGGACTCGACGCAGCAGGAGCCGACAAAACAATCGGTACTATACGCGCATCGGGAGCGTATTTCCAGAAAAACCTCGTCTGCCTGCACAACTCCACAACTCCCCCGCACAAATGGATCCCAAAAAGCAGTTGCGGTGAAATAGGGACTGTTTGGCGGCCTAACAGGCTTAAACAGTCCGTATTTCACCGCAACTTATTGGTGGGGATGCGATTAGCGCTTGCGGGGGACGAGTTTGGTGCGGCGCAGGTGAATCATCTCGGCGGCGATGGAGATGGCAATCTCCTCGGGGTCCTCGGCCTCGATGGCAACGCCGATCGGCAGGTGCAGCTCGTCGATCTGGTCCTGCGTAAAGCCTTCCTGCTCCAGGCGGGCACGCACAAAGGCCGTCTTGCGGCGCGAACCCAGACAGCCCAGGTAGGCAGGCTTGGCGTGCATGGCCTGAATCACCACGTCGATATCGGACTTGTGGCCTGCTGTGGCCACGACCACCAGGTCGCGCGGGCCGATGGGGCACTGCTCGCTCAGGTTCTTGTAATCGACCAGGCGACGATCGTAGACACCGGGCACCCATTCGGGCGTCAACGTGCCGGGGCGGTCATCGCAGGCCACGACGGCAAAGCCCGCCGCCGTGAGCACGCGCGCCGTCGCGGCGCCCACGTGTCCGCAGCCAAAGATGTAGGTCAGGCCCTCGGGGCAGAGCGTCTCGATGTGCGCCGCGGGAATCTCAGAGGCAGCGTTGGTGTAGGTAACGTTACTCCCCTCCTCCACCAGTGAAAGCCCGGGGCAGCCCGCAATGGTATGGCGCGATGCCTCGCCATGGTACTCGGCCACATCGCCCTCGAGCGCGCTCGCGATAAACGGCTCAAAGTCGATGACGAAGTCGCCGATGCGCCGATAGACCAAGACGTCGGCAATTTCCCGGAACAACGGTGCCTGGGTCGCATCCAGATGCAGATAGCACAGGCAGATGGCTCCGCCGCAGATCATGCCGGTATCGGAGTTCTCGCCGCCCATGGTGTAGCGGACCAGACGCGACTGTCCCGCGCTCAGGAGTTCGCGCGCCTCATCCAGCGCAAAGAGCTCAATCTTGCCGCCGCCGATAGTGCCCGCCTGGCTGCCGTCGGCAAAGACGGCCATCCAGGCGCCCACGCCGCGCGGCGACGACCCCGCCGTGCCGGCCACGACCACGAGCTCGCACGTCTCGCCAGCACGCAGGTCGGCAAGCGCCGCATTCACAACATCGAGCTTTTCCATTGCCGCCTTCTATCCTCTAAAGATATCGGTGAGCATAGCGAGTGCCTCGAGCACGCCGCCGCCGACCGACGTCGCCTTGTCCGAAATGTAGTTGATATAGCTGGCATCGCCGCGCGGATCGACATCGGCGCATTTAAAGCCCTCAGTCACCTGCACGCCGTTCGCCAAAAGCCCGCGCAGACAGCCGTCAATCTGCGTCACCATGGGAGTATCACCCGCATACCCGATCACATCGCCAGCATTCACGATGTCGCCGATCGCGCGGTCGGACCTAAACACGCCGGCGGCGGGGCTGTGGATAACGCGCTCCCTGCCATAGCCAGCGATAATGCCCGGCACGCCCGTGTTGGGCTGGGGCGAACCTTGGGTAATGACACGGCCCAAAAAATGCCCGCGCATAGTCTCGACCACGGCATCGCAATCAACCGGCGCGGTAAAGCCCGGCCCCACGGCGATGACGGCAGGCGCCATGTCGCGCGTGGTGCCCAGGTTGCGCTTGGCTAAAATCGCGTCGACCACAGCCGCGGGCTTCAGTTCGTCGAGCATCTGCGCCTGGGGGTCCACCACGACGGCGACGTCTCCAGCCCCGGTAATCTCGAGCGCCTCTGCCGGCGTCTGCGCCAAGCGAGCGCGAATGCCCTCGACCTGGACCTCGCCCAGGCGAATAGCCTCGCAAAAACTGATTGTGCGGCGGATGCACGTGGGAACCGCGATATCGGCCATAACGACCGACACGCCGGCGCGCACCAAGCGAGCGGCGACACCCGTGGCGATATCGCCGGCGCCGCGAACATAAACGAGCATTCCCGGGGCACCTCCCTGTGCTACGGTTTGAGCAGAGCAAAAGCGGTTCGACCGCTACTCTGATGATTATTTATTATCACAGTATTATACGGCGGTGAACAGATGGAAACGGTTAGCGGCAATCTTGCCTCGGCGCTCAGGATCGAGCCGGGCATTACCGCGATTATCGGCAGCGGCGGCAAGTCGACGTTGCTCAAAACGCTGGGTCTTGAGCTCATGCGCGCTGGCGGCCGCGTGCTCCTCTGCACCACCACGCATATGCTTCCCGTTGCCGGCGTGCCATGGGACGGGTCGAATCGTCGCCTGGACGCCGCGCCTTGGAAGCCGGGCGCCTCGCATGTCCCCGGTTGCACCTGCGAGGCATGCGCGGGCATGAGCCGCGGAAGTATCTGCCAGGCGGGTGTTTTGGACCCGGAGACGGGCAAACTCTCCTCCCCTGCCGAGCCGCTCGACCAGCTGGCGCAGCGCTTTGACTACGTCCTGGCCGAGGCGGACGGCAGCAAGCGGCTCCCGCTCAAGGCGCATGCCCCGTGGGAGCCGGTCGTTCCCGCCGGCACGGCCAACGTCATCTGGCTCGTCGGCGCCTCGGGGCTCGGCAAGTCCATCAACGAAGCCGTCCACCGCCCCGAGCTCTTTTGCGAGCGTTGCGGCTGCGAGCCCACCGACACTGCCACCCCAGAGCGCGTCGCCATGGTGCTCAATGCCGAGCTGCAGATGCTGAACCTCAACAATGCCCGCATCATGCTCAACCAAGTCGGCACGCTCAGCGACCCCACAATGGCCGACCGCTTCGAGGCAGCTCTCGACCGCCCCGTCGTCGCCAGCAGCCTCAAATAGCCGGCCCCATCTCGTCAGTTGCGGTGAAATACGGACTGTTTGGCCGCCTAACGGCCGCAAACAGTCCGTATTTCACCGCAACTGCGGAGGGGACACGGCATCTTTGCTGCTAGCGGGGCACGTAGCGGCCGGGTTGGGCTCCGGTGGGCTCGCCGTCGCGCGCCAC
>CABSNL010000048.1 GCA_902479095.1 uncultured Collinsella sp.
CGAGATCAGCCTCGGTCTCGTGGGCTCGGAGATGTGTATAAGAGACAGAGTCAGCGGTGGCCAGCTTCAGGTGATCATCGGCCCCAACGTCACCGAGGCTTACAACGACTTCCTCGACTTCGCGGGAATCGAAGTCGGCGGTGGCACGGTTACCGACGATGCCCAAACCGCCAAAGACCTTGCAGAAGGCATTAAGAGCGGTAACACCGCCATGGGCTTGATTGAGAAATTCGGGAACGTCTCTGCACAGGTATTCATGCCCATCGTCCCGGCGCTCATCGTTGGCGGACTCATTCTTTCGATCAAGAATCTCCTGGTCAATTATTGTGGATTGAACACCGATAGCGGAACCGCCCAGGTTCTGCTGGCGATCTTCAGCGCCTCATTTAGCTTCCTGCCCGTTTACCTCGGCTATCAGCTCGCCGCCGTCATGAAGATGCAGCCTATCATGGGCGCACTGCTGGGCGCAATCATGATTAGCTCGTCTATTAGCGGTGCTGAGGGTCTCGACTTTCTTGGCATCCCCATCCCGACGAATGACTACTCGAGCACGGTGGTGCCAATCGTACTGGGCGTTGTGTTCATGTACTTTGTTGATCGCGGTCTTCAGAAAATCATCCCCGACATTACCAAACTGTTCTTGAAGCCGCTGCTCACCATGTTCATCGTCGTGCCTGTTGAGCTGATTATCCTCGGCCCCGCCGGCAGCATGATGGGCTACGCGCTGAGTGATGCCGCCACGTGGCTCATGGATAACGTGGCATTTATCGCTACTCCAGTCCTTGCAGCCCTTAACCCCTATTTTGTCATGCTCGGTCTTGATAAGGCCTACATCGCGATCGAAGTTACGAGCTTGGCGCAGCTCGGCTGGGCGCCCATCATCTTTGGCTTCATCTCAAACCTCTGCATTGGCGGCACGAGTCTCGCCTTGGCAACTGCAATGAAAAGCAACAAGGAGAAGAGAGGTATGGTCACCACGGTTGCCGTCACCGCACTCTGTGGCGTAACTGAGCCCGCATTTTACGGCTGCCTCATCGAGCGTCCCCGCCTGCTTGTCGGCACGGCAATCGGCGCCCTCTGCGCGGGACTCCCTGCAGGTATCTTCGTCCTGAAGGAGTATGTTGCGGGAGCATGCCCCGGTCTTCTTTCTGCGCTGATCTTTATCGCTCCCGATGGATCCATGGGCAACTTCGTACTGGCATGCGTTGTCGCCGTCATCGCCATCGTCGTCTCGTTCATCGCTGCACGCGTGATCATCAAGAAGAATCCCAACTATATTGAGTAGATGCCCGCTGCTTGCATTGGGGACATCCTCGGCAGACCATTAGCAAGAACCCAAGAAGTCCCTTAGGAGCTCGATTAATCCATTCGGATTCCTCAGGCACAAACGACCCCGATTCCACAATGAAATCGGGGTCGTTGTTTCTAAAGCCTTCGATAGACAATCGGTGTTTACCTTAGCTCCCTATCCAAGTTAATTATCCACGCTCGTTCTCCGGTCGGAAGATTTTCTTCGCTCGCGTGTCCAGAAATCCACGCTCGAGCAGAACATCTAGGTCCACACCCGCCCTTGTCTCGATCTGTAACAGCAAGAGGCCTATTCCGCTTCTACATGTTACAGATCAAGATATTCCTAAAACACCCTAAGTTTCATCTCAATCTGTAACAGTTAGATGCCAAATATCGGTCTTGGTGTTACAGATTTAGACAAACTGGAGGACGAGACAAACCAAAAACGGGATGGGCGCTAACCTGATGGCGCGCCACCTAAATAGAAACGGGCTCTGTCCCATATAGAGACAGAGCCCGAAACTCTCATGGAGCCAGTGACAGGAATCGAACCTGCAACCCACTGATTACAAATCAGTTGCGCTACCGTTGCGCCACACTGGCACACTTGGCGCTTTCGCGCGAAGCCAGTTAAGAATAAAGGAATTGCGGACGAGGCGCAACAGGCCGCACGACGTTATACAAATATGCAAAATCCAGCAACAACAGGTACCAGGCCCGTTCATTTCTGTCAGTTCGCCCTCAATCTTAAAACCATTCGTCAAAACGAATAGTTTTAATTACAATTGGCTATATAAAACTATTCGTTCTGGCAAAGGGTTTCTCGATGTTGACTACAAAGGAAGCAGCCGAACTGCTCGGCATCACCCCGCGCAGGGTGCAGGAGCTCATAAAAAACGGAGCACTTGAGGCCCGCAAGGCTTCTGGTGTATGGCTCATCGACAAAGACAGCGTCGACACGCGGCTCCGCTCCGTGACCAAAACGGGGGGACGTCCCCGCCGCGGCCACGGTAAGAGCGAGATCGCGTTCACCCTCATGAACCGCACGCACGAAGTCGCTCAGCTGGTCTACAGCACATCACGAAAAGACTTTACCCACATCGGCGCCGACATCGATTACGCCCACGCCCCTATTGGAGTATTTGGCCCTAATAGCCCCATATCGCTCGACTCCTTCCGCATCTGGTGGCGCGGCCGCGGTATCCCGCTCGCACGCATTGGGCTAGCCTCCCTGCTTGCAGAAGCCGCAGTCGATGTTCCCGATGAACTCGTACAGCGAAATCTCGGCCTCTCCTTATCCGACCAGTATTGGATTAGGCCCCAAGACTCCGGCCTCGCGTGGGAAGATATCAATTTCTTCAATAATGCCTTTGATGACGTCTCGCTAACCATTGCACCCTTCGCCCCAGAGGGAAAAGCGGCTGCCGCAAAGCCCGACAACACCTCGGACGGCAATCTTCAAAAGTACTGGACATGCGAGGGCGGGCGTCGAATTCTGCATAAGGCAGGAGCGCACCTGAACCAGGAACCTTATAACGAGCTGGTGGCGACCACGCTCCACCGTCGCATCCTAAACACCTGCGATTATGTGCCTTACTCGCTCGAGGGCACGGGCACTTCCGCCCTGAGCATATGCGATGTCTTCTTAACTGATGAAGAAGAGTATGTCCCTGCGTTCTATGTAAACCAGCACGCAAACGCAGATGAACGACTAACCGACTACGAGCGATACGTAGCAAACTGCGAGGAGCTCGGGGTGACAGGCGTCAAGGATGCCCTTGACCGCATGATCGTGTGCGACGACATCATCGCCAACTACGATCGTCATTGGCGTAACTTTGGCCTTGTGCGAAACGTAAACACGCTAGCCTGCAGACCTGCCCCCATCTTCGATTCGGGCTCATCGCTCTGGTGCAACATTTCTCTTGAGGAGCTTCGGGCAGGAGAGCACAGTTTTACCAGCGCACAATTTCATTCAAGCCCCGCCAAACAAATGTTGCTCGTCGAGGACATGGGCTGGTTTGACGGCGACAAACTCGAAGGCTTCGTTGACGAGGCAATCGAGATTCTGTCTAAAAACGATGCTCTAACAGCGAGACTGCCTTATCTAAAAGAGGCGCTAACGTGGCGCCTCAAAAGAATGATCGACATCGCTGAATGGAGTTAGCGAGACAGCATTGCCCCGCCAACTTCCCTACCTCCCGCGCAGGGCCTTGAGCTTGGCCAGGGCATCGGGGCTCAGGCGACTGCCCAGAGTCATCTTGATCTGCGGAGCTTCCTCTGCCTCGTGAACGTCGTTATCGATCTGTTTAATCTCGTCTACCAGCATACGGCTCGAGATGCGCGTAACGCCCTTGCCCATGACGACGGCCTGGATCGTGCCGTCGCTCGATACCACGGAGCACGCGCGACCTTCCTCACGTGCCTCGATGCAGAGCTTCTGCACCACGGTATCGGCCGAAACACCCGTCGGCGAAAACTCAATGCGCACACCACGGGCCGGCAGATTGGGGCGCTCGCTGGAGATATTGCCCGCGCCGTCAAATACGATCACGGCCTCGTAGCGGCCCTGGGCAAACGCAGCTACGTCATTAATGAGCGCCGTGCGCGCCATATCGTGGACGTCGCCGGAATACGGATCGTCAGAATGGTCGTACACGAGCTTTTCGTAGCGCGGCGTGCAGTGGATCACGTTGTAACCGTCGACCACCAGCAGCTCGGGCTTGTTGGAGTGCACCGTCGAGACTGGGTCGGCGATAGCCTGCGCAAACGCATTGCCGCCCACGCCGTAGGTCGCGGCCGAAACAATCGGCTTGGCCGAGCCCTCACCAAAGCGCTTGGCCTTGGACTTGGCACGGTTCTTTTTGGACATGCGCTACTCCTCCCCCATGAGCTCGCCAGCGTTGCGGCGCAGCCACTCAAAGCACAGCGCCGTGGTCGCCTGGGCAACATTGAGGCTCTCGGTCATGCCGCGCTGGGGAAGCTTGGTCAAAAAGTCGCATTTCTCGAGCACCAGGCGCGAGATGCCGTCGCCCTCGGAGCCCATGACGAGCGCCACGCGGCCCTCGAAGGGAGCATCCCAGCAACTGCCTTCGGCGTGCTCGGAGGCACCGCCCACCCAAAAGCCAGCGGCCTTAAGATCGTCGAGCGCACGGGCGATGTTGGGCACCTGCGCGATAGGCAGATGCATGACGGCGCCGGCAGAAGTCTTATAGCTGCCGACGGTCACACCGGCGGCGCGCTTGTTGGCAATGATGGCGCCTGCCGCGCCCACGACCTCGGCAGAGCGCACGATCGCACCAAAGTTGCCATCGTCGGTCACATGGTCGAGCACGATGACGAGCGCCGGACCGTCGCCCGCGCGGTCGAGGATGTCGGCGACATCGGCATAGGGGAAGTTGCCAACCTCGAGCGCAATGCCCTGGTGAGCGCCATGGCTCGACAGCGCATCGAGCTGCGCGCGTGGAACGAACTTAATGCGGACGCCCGCGGCGTTGAGGTCATCGACCAGGCGCGACAAGGCGGCATCGCGCTCCCCGCCCTCGGCAATGAGCGCGCACTTGATGGGAAAACCAGTGCGTAGCGCCTCGGCGGCAGCACGGCGACCTTCGATAAACTCGCCCTTGGGAGCCTGGACAGCGTCGCGGTTGCGATCGCGCTGCGGACGTGCGGCCTGGGTGCGATCGCGCTGGCCCTTGGGAGCGGCAGCGCGATCATTGCGGCGAATCGGACGCGAGCCAGAAGCAGCCTGCTTGCCGCCACGAGGCGCACGCTTGCGATTGTCGGCCATAGGACGGCCTCCTTAAATAGATAACGAACAAGAATCGACCGTCCGAGCCACGGCACCTTGCCTTTCAATCGTCGGGCATGACCACCAGGTCTATGCCCTCCTCTTTCAAGGCAATCTGCCGCACCTCGAACGGTCGACAAATACTAGAGACTCTTAATACGAGTGCCCGCGGCCGTATCCTCAATGGTGAGGCCCAGGTCCTTGAGCTGGTCGCGGATGGCGTCGGCCAGATCCCAGTTCTTGGCGGCACGGGCCTCGGCGCGGGCCTCGAGAATCTTGGCAGCAGCCTCGTCCACGTCGTCGCCCGTATAGGCAACCAGACCGGCGGCAACGCCCAGCAGACCCAGCGGCAGCTCGACCTTGGGCTCGGGAAGCTCAACGCCAAACGTATCGAGCAGCTCGGCCAGCGTATCGGCGGCAGCCAGGACTGCGGCCTTGTCGGCAGCATCGCCCGCCTGCTCCAGGTACTGGTTGCACTCGGTCACAAAGCCAAAGACAGCACCCATGGCACCGGCGGTGTTAAAGTCGTCGTCCATGCACTCCTTAAAGGTGGCACGGGTCTCGGCGGCCTTGGCGGCAAACGCCTCGGATGCTGCCTCATCGGCATCGGCCGTCGCATGGTTCGCGGCCCAGCGCAGGTTCTCGACCGTACCGGCGATACGCGTGAGCGAGTTCTCGGCACCCTCCAGGCGCTCCCAAGAAAAGTCGAGCGGCGAGCGATAGCTCGTCTGCAGCATCAGCAGGCGCAGGGCGGCAGCGGAGTGCTGCTCGAGGACCTCGGCCAGCGTAAAGAAGTTGCCGAGCGACTTGGACATCTTCTCGCCGTCTACCAGCAGCATGCCCGTGTGCATCCAGGTGTTGGAGAAGCCCTGGTGCCAGGCGCAGGTGGCCTGAGCGCACTCGTTCTCGTGATGCGGGAAGGCAAGGTCGGAGCCGCCGCCGTGGATGTCGATCGGAGTGCCCAGGTAGCGATGCACCATGGCGGCGCACTCGGTGTGCCAACCGGGACGGCCCTCGCCCCAGGGGCTCGGCCAGCTGGGCTCGCCGGGCTTGGCGGCCTTCCACAGGGCAAAGTCGAGCGGGTCGTTCTTGTCCTCGTTCTCCTCGATGCGTGCGCCAACCATAAGGTCGTCGATGTTGCGGCCCGAGACCTGACCATAGCTGGGATCGCTGCGCACGGCAAAGTACACATCGCCGTTATCGGCTGCGTAAGCGTGGCCCTGCTCGATAAGCGTCTTGATCATGGCGATCATGGGGCCGATCTCCTTGGTGGCGCGGGGGCGCACATCGGGATCGAGCACGTTGGCGGCGCGCATGACGCCGATGAACTTGTCGGAGAACTCCGTCGCGACCTCGGCGGCCGTACGGCCCTGCTCGTTGGCGCGCTTGATGATCTTGTCGTCGACATCGGTGAGGTTCTGGGCGAACGTGACCTCGTAACCGCTCGCGATGAGCCAGCGGCGAATCACGTCAAAGCTGATGAACGTACGGGCGTTGCCGATGTGGATGTTGTCGTAGACCGTGGGGCCGCACACGTACATGCGGACCTTGCCGGACTCGATGGGCTGGAACTCTTCCTTTTTATGGGTAGCGCTGTTGTAGATACGCATTCGTTACTCCTTAACGGTTTTCTGTAGCAGGCAGACGGCCCAGGCGCCGATTCCCTCGCCCTGGCCTTCCCAACCGAGCTTTTCGGTCGTGGTGGCGGCGACGCCCACGTTTTCGACGTCAACGCCCAGGGCATGGGCAAGGTTGGCGCGCATGGCATCGCGGTGCGGGGTGATCTTGGGTTGCTGACAGGCAATGGTGCAATCGGCATCGACAAACTCAAAGCCCAGCTCGCGCGCGTAGTCCATCACGCGGGCGAGCAGCACCATCGAATCTGCACCCTCGTAGGCAGGATCGGTGTCGGGGAATAGCTTGCCGATGTCTCCCCCGCGGCAGGCGCCCAGAATGGCATCGGCCAAGGCGTGCGCGAGCACATCGGCATCCGAGTGGCCCAGCAGGCCGCGCTCGTAGGGAATGTCGACCCCGCCGATGATACATCGACGTCCCTCCACCAAACGGTGGACGTCGTAGCCGTGGCCAATGCGCAGGTTACTGAACATGGGGAAGGTCCTCTCCCTCGGCCATACGGCCAAGCAGAATCGCGGTTACGGGACGCAGGTCCTCGGGCACCGTCACCTTAAGGTTGTCGCGCGGGCTCTGGACGCAGCGGACGCGCCCACCCATGCGCTCGACCAGCGATGAATCGTCGGTACCGATAAAACCCTCGGCGATAGCAGCGGCGTGAGCGCGCTTCATGGCGTCGACGCTAAAAATCTGCGGCGTCTGCGCGGCCCAATAGAGCTCGCGCGGCGGCGTCTCGACGATATTATCGCCGTCGACGATCTTGAGCGTGTCGATCGCGGGCTGACCGCACACGACACCGTCGAGCGAGCGGTCGCCCATGAGCACGTCGATAGCGTGGTCGATGGCCTCGGTCGTAATGAGCGGACGAGCGCCATCGTGGATGGCGACATATTCGAAACCCGCCGGAACCGCATGCACGCCGGCACGGGTGGAATCCTGACGGGTATCGCCGGCATCGGCAAAGCTGATGGGCGTGTCATAGTCAAACGGGTCGATGGCAAGGCGGCGCATCTCGGCACGGCGCTCGGCAGGACACACCACCACGATGTGGCCGACCTTGTCGCTCCGATCGAACGCGCGGATGGACCAGCTCATGAGCGGACGGCCCGCCACGTTAACGAGCTGCTTGCCGCCGGGATTTCCAAAGCGCTGGCCGCTGCCGCCGGCAACGACCACGGCGCATACAGGCGCCATTATGCGTTCCCCTGTTTGGTGCCCTTCATGCGGTACAGGGAGTCCGCAAGAATGGCAGGGTTGTTGACGCCAAAGTCGCCCAGGCGCTCCGGATCCTCGCTGATGTCGTCCATGAGCTCCTGCAGCGAGCCATACTCGTCGACGATCTTCTCGGCCACGCCGTCGCGCACGACGGACACGCGCGAAAGCGTGCGCAGGCCCAGCGGCGTCATGACGGAGTCCTCGTCCAGGTCGTCGTAACCCAGAACCGCCGCCACGTGTTGCGGGTCGGACAGGTCCTTAGGCGTCATGCGAGCGAGCTCGGCGCGGATCTTCTCGGCATTGGCCTCGGAGGAGTCACTCGCGTAGTCGCGGATCATCAGGTCGTATTCGGTATCCATGCTGGAACCGGCGAGCTGCTCGAGCTGCATCTGCACGAGCTTGCCCTGGTTGCCCAGCTTGACGATGCAATCCTTAAGCTCGGTCTTTGCCTGCTGCATGATCTCGAAGCTCGAGAAAATACCGGTAATGTCGGCGAGCGTAACGTAGTCGTCGAGCTCGAGGGCCGTCAGGCGCAGCAGGGAGCGATCGAGCGACTGACGGGTAGTCTGGAGCGTGGCGACGAGCTGGTTGACCGAGCTCATGATGGTGGTGACGGGCTGAATCTCGTAGCTCTTGCCGTGAACGTACACGTTGACGACGGCACGACGGGCCGAGACCGAGATCACGATGGCATCGGTGAGCACCGACATGCGAGCGGCGGTGCGGTGACGCATGCCCGTCTCGCTCGTGGCAAGCGAGGGATCGGGATTGAGGTGGAAGTTGGCGCGCAGGATCTGGGTGAGGTCGCCGTCGATGACGATGGCACCGTCCATCTTGGAGAGCTCGAACAGACGGTTCGAGGTGAACGAAATGTTGAGCGGGAAGCCGTCGTTACCGGCAGCGAGCACGTTTTCGGTGTCGCCGACGCAGATAAGGGCACCCAGGTGACCAGCGATGATCATGTCGAGGGCGGTGCGGATCGGCTGACCAGGTGCCGTCAGGCGGATGGCCTGTTCCATACGCTTTTGCAGCTCGTTCTTATCCAAGGCATCGCTCCCATCGTATACGCTCCATAAACGCTAAATAGTTTCTCACGGTTTGTCCCTGCGGCGCTTGCGAAATCCGATGCTTACAGAATGAGCGAACACCGCTGAGAGCCCAACCCAAATGGGCTGCTTATGTGGTAGCATCGGTATTCACATGAATGAGGGAGTAGTCGCGTGACCGGGTTCGCCTCCGGTGGCGCGGCAAGTCAACATACTGGCCGAAACGGTCTGGCTTGCCTTAATGAACGAGACTCGTGGCTGTGCGCGCAACGCGTACGCCACGGGTCTTTTTTGTTATTCCCCCAAGAGGTACACGCGGGCTCGCCCGCAGAGAGGGAGCCAGGCTATGGGACTCGCAGAGCTCGTGTTGCTCGCCGTTGGCCTTTCGATGGACGCCTTTGCCGTATCCATCTGCAAGGGCCTTGGCATGAAAAAGATCAACCTTAAGGTCGCCGCAGTGCTCGGCCTGTTCTTTGGCGGCTTCCAGGCAGGCATGCCCGTGATCGGATGGGCGCTTGGCAGTCAATTCATGGGCATCATCGGACCCATCGACCATTGGATCGCCTTTATCCTTTTGGCCTTTATCGGCGGCAAAATGCTGTGGGAAGCCTTTACCGAAGACGAGGATGGGGGCGACGGCAAGGATGCCGAAAAGATTGACCTGGCAGAATATCTGATTCTTGCCATTGCCACCTCGATTGACGCCCTAGCCGTAGGCATCTCGTTTGCGGCGCTCTCGGTTGACATCGTTCCCGCTGTATCGCTTATCGGCGTCACAACGTTTATCTTCTCCGTCGCCGGCGTAGCGATCGGCCACACCTTTGGCGCGCGCTACGAAAAACCCGCCACCATCGTGGGTGGCGTCGTACTCATCCTCATCGGGCTTAAGATCCTGCTTGAGCATCTGGGGATTTTGGCGCTGTAACGCCAAGCACAATCGCTCAAAACTCAACGCCAGCACAAGGCCTTATGCAGAGTTTTGCATGAGGCCTTTTCGTGCAGACTTTTGCATGTCATACTGATATGCACAAGTCTGCACGTTAGGAGATCGCCGTGGACACCCTTCCCATCACCACACCGCGCCAAGCTGGCATCTACGTACGCCAGGCACGCGAGGCTCAGGGTCTCACTCGTGCGACCCTCGCTAAAAAAGCCGGTGTTTCGGAGCGCCTGCTCGCATCGCTCGAGCTGGGCGACGCTACCGGCATTCGACTCGACAAGCTGCTGACCGTCTTTAACGCACTCGGCATAGGTCTCTTCGCGCAAAGCGATAACGACTCCATCGCATCGCCCTCCGAACATCCGACGACGATAGTGAACCTCCCTATCGCGAACTCGAATACCCTGCCAAAGCCAAGCGTAGGCAGACGACCCACTCGACAAGGAACGCCATCTTCCTATGGTGCCTTGCTGGCCCAAATCGCAGCCGAGCAAGGCCTTTCCGGCACTTCAAACCTCTCCTTTGGCTGCAAGGTTGTGAAATAAATGGCAGAGATGGAGCTCGCGACCCTCATTTGTGGCGAAATCGCCGGCACTCTCCGGCAAGACGAGCATGGACTCTGCAGCTTTGCATACGCCCCAACCTATTGCGGAGCACCGTTATCGCTAACAATGCCGCTTTCCAATCGCACGTATGGCCATAACATCGTCCGCCCGTTCCTATTTGGCCTTTTGCCCGACAGTCAAGAGCAGCGTCGCGCTATTGCCACCGAGCATGATGTTGCATCCAACAACCCCGTCGCCCTCTTGTGCCATATCGGTCTTGACTGCGCGGGGGCCGTTCAGTTTTGTCGAGCCGATCAATTAGACGCCGCCCGCGGCAGGGTCTCGGCATACCGCCCGCTTACCAATTCTCAAATCGCTCACAAGCTCAAAGCAATTCGCGATGACGAAAGAGAGACATGGATGGGCTCCAACGAAAGCTGGTCCCTGGGCGGCAATCAAGGCAAATTTGCACTAGCTTGGCATGACGGCCAATGGTGCGAATGTCTAGGGTCATCCCCCACTACCCATATCTTCAAAAATGGTGTCGTTGGGTTCAAACATCAGGCCTTAAACGAATTCGTCTGCATGAAAACGGCTCGGCGTGTTGGCATTCCAACTGCTAACGTCTCCTATTGCACATTTGAAGACGAAGCCGCGCTCGTCGTTGAACGGTACGACAGAATGGTCAATAGCAGCGGAAATATCGAAAGGCTGCATCAGGAGGACTTTTGCTAGGCGCTCAGTGTATTGCCAAGCCAGAAATACACCGCCGACGGAGGACCAACTACACGGGACATCCAAGAACGACTGATTAACACAGTCCCCCACCACATGAATCTTGTGCTTTTTACCTATATGTTGTTCTATAACGCCATTATCGGAGCGCCTGACGCACACGCTAAAAACTACTCGCTCATCCTAGGCAAGGGCACAAACGCGGCGCTCGCACCCATGTACGATGTCGCATCGGGCTTGGCGTACGAACGCATGCGCCGCCGGGCGCGCCTTGCCATGAGCGTTGGCGGCGAAAATCGTGTGGGGCGCATCGGTCCAGGCGCTATCCGCCGATACCACGGTATGGGCGACCCCGCGCTGGAGGCGGCGCTCACCGATGCCGGGCTATCCGAGAAGTTTTGCTTTGCGACCATGATGGACCTCGCCTACGAGGTACCCATTTGCATGGAAGAGGTCATGGACGAATACGCCGACCTGCCCGGCATGGCGGACCTGCGCGAGCATATGCTCGGCCCCGTCTGCGAAAACTGCCAGCGCACCCTCGACCTCATCAAGGCGGATATGGGCTAGGTGTCCGTAATCTCCCATTTCCCAAAAGAAGAGAGAGGGGGCACCTGTCGCAAAGACCGGGTGCCCCCTCTCGTAATGTCATTTGCAATCCGCTAGTACGTGGCTCGGACTGCTGCTAGCGCAACCTTTACGCAGCGAGGCGCTTTAGGACGTCGATGAGCAGCTCGTAGAAGCGCTCGGCAGAAGCGAGCTCCATGCTCTCGTCCGGGGTGTGGACATCGGAGAGCGTCGGGCCCACGGCGATGGCGTCCAGGCCGTGCAGGGCCTCGGCAAACAGGCCGCACTCAAGGCCGGCGTGAATGGACTCGATTCGCAGCTCGGAGCCAAAGAGCTCGCGGTAGCTCTCGACAAAGACGTCGCGGACCGGCGAATGCTCAGCATAGCTCCAGCCGGGATACTCGAACTCAAACTTGGCGTCGAAGCCCAGGACATCGGCCAGCGTCTGCAGGCGGTCCTTGAACTCGTTCTGCAGCGAGGTGATCGAGGAGCGCGGGGACAGCATGATCTTGACTTGGTCGTCAGAGGTGGCAACCACGCCGATGTTGGAGGAAACCTCGACGGAGCCGTCGGTGGCGACGTTGCGGCGGATCACACCGTTGGGGGCAAGACGCAGAGCGCGAATAAGGGCAAGCGCGGACTTCTGGTCCATGGCCTCGACCTCAGTGTTGTCGGCAATCTCAGCCGTGCAGGTAAAGCCGGGGTCGAAGACCTCGAGCTCGGCAGTAACGTCGGCGATGATGCCCTTTGCGACCTGGGCCGCGGCCTCGGCGGCAGCGTGGTCGGCGTAGACCAGAACAGCCTTGCACTCACGGTTGATGGCGTTGTCCTTGGTGCCGCCGTTAAAGCTAACGATGGCGGGCTCGCCGGCAACCATCAGGCGGTCGATGATGCGGGCCATGATGAGGTTGCCGTTGCCGCGCTCCAGGTTGATATCGCTGCCGGAGTGGCCGCCCAGCAGGCCGGAGATGTCGAGCGTGAGGGTGCTACCGGTCTTGTGCTCGCGCGCGATCGGGCAGGTGTAGGTAACGACGACACCGCCGGCGCAGCTGACGGTGGCCACGCCCTCCTCCTCGGAATCGAGGTTGATCATGGTACGGGCGCTAATCTGGGACTTGTCGAGCGTCTCGGCGCCGACCAGGCCGGTCTCCTCGTCGGTGGTGAACACGCACTCGAGGGCCGGATGAGCAATCGAATCGTCGTTGAGCACGGTGAGCATCAGAGCGACGGCGATACCGTTGTCGGCGCCCAGCGTGGTGCCGTTAGCGGTGAGGACGCCGTCCTTGACGACCAGGTCGATACCGTCGGTCGCAAAGTCGTGCTCAACGGAACCCAACTTGTCGCAAACCATATCGATGTGGCCCTGCAGCATCACGGTCGGGGCATTCTCGGCGCCGGCAGATGCAGGCTTGCGAATGATGACGTTGTAGACCTCGTCCTGATACACGTCGAGGCCGCGCTCCTTGGCAAACGCAACCAGGAAATCGCTGATGCCCTTCTCGTTGCCAGACCCACGGGGGATCGCGCTGATCTCCTCAAAGAAATGGAACAGCTGGGCGGGCTCGTAGCCGGTAATCTTGTAGTCCATGGTGCCTCCTTGGCGCAACTGGTTAGACAGTAAGACATGCGACTTGTATATTCCCAGACTTTGCGTGCATAAACCAGTCGAAAACGCCGAGCGCCCTCGCATCATCGGCTAACGGCGGGGAAACGCCACTTTATTAAGATAAAGCAGGTTAGACGGACTGCGCCGAAGGGACGTTGGACCCTTCAACCAACCTCAAAGCTTGATCAACGTTTATGCATACGCCATTGGTATGTTTAATGAGGTTTTTGTCCTCCGTCACGACGTAATCGGCATCAATGCGATTGGCGACGCCCAGCATCAGGTCGTCCTCGAAGTCGTTGTGATGATACTTGAACACAAAGGAGTCGAAGACCTCGTCTGCACCGACCGGCGCGATGAGGGCGAGCTCGCGCATCTGCCGAACGCATGCCCAGGCCGTTTCGTCCGCCGCCGCAATGGCGTTATCGCTCAGCGAACCATTCTTCCTTCGGCACTCCCTCTTAATCGCCGCCGAGACAAGATACGAGACATCTTTGACCGAAAGAGACGAAGCAAACAGGGCAATCTGCTCCGAGACATCGGCAATCTCGAATAGACGGACAACATCCGCTGTCCGGTCCGACCTTCCAGAAAAGTAATCCATCCATACGTTGGTGTCGATGAGCAACTTGAGAATGCCGTCTGCACTCATAGCTCCACCCACTCGGGATAGCGCTCCGCCATTGCTTCCTCATAGAGGTCATCGTAGTCACCCGAGAGGTCGGGAACAGGGATGCCGTATTTGAGGCACGCATCGTGCACGATGTGGCTGCCCTGCGTAACCCTTGATTCCACCGACGCAGTCGCTGGCACGTTAGAGCTCGGTACCGCAACCCCCGATCTCGAGGGCATGCATCCGTTGACGACCAGATATTCCCAAAGTGTCCGCACCGCTTGAGACGGCGTCATGCCGATATGCGCCAGCACGGCGTCCCCAGCCTCTTTGAGTTGGCGATCCATGCGCACATTCATCTGGACCGGCCGTGAGTCGAGTACCGATATAGGCATGCTAGCTCCTTCTGCTATACATATTTATATTTCGAGTATAGCACCATTTACTCATAAAAAAGGGGCACCCCGACAGGAGTGCCCCTTCGCAAAGCTATGTTAATCCCTACAGCGCGCCAGAGCCGGCTTGCATCATGCCGCCGGGGCCCGAGCTCACGCCACTGCTCACAGGCGCGGCGTTTCCGGTGTGCGGCGCCGCCGGAGCGGTATCGCCCCCGAGTGCACCCGCCGGACGCGGCGCCGGAATCTCACCCGTGCCGTGGCTAAAGACAAACTTGCCGTCGACCACGTCGCACAGGACGGTATCGCCCTCGCCCCACTCGCCGGCCAGCAGCTCCTCGGACAGCGGATCCTCGATGAGCTTTTGGATGGCACGACGCAGAGGACGCGCGCCGTTGGTGAGGTCGGTACCCTCCGCCACAATCTTGTCGTAGGCCGCATCGGTAAGCTTGATGTTCATGCCGTTTGCGATCAGGCGCTGGCGCAGATCGTCCACCAGCAGGTGCGCAATCTTGGTCAGGTTCTCGCCCGAGAGCTTCTGGAACACCACGATGTCGTCGATACGGTTGAGCAGCTCGGGGCGGAACAGGCGCTTGAGCTCGCCCATCGCGCGGCCGCGGATCTCACTCGAGGTGAGGCCCTGCTCGCCGGTGGTGCCAAAGCCAACGCTCGCATCCTGCGCGATCTCGCGGGCGCCCACGTTTGACGTCATGATGATCACCGTATTGCGGAAGTCGACCGTCTTGCCCTGGCTATCGGTCAGACGGCCCTCCTCCAACACCTGCAGCAGGATATTGAAGATGTCGGGGTGCGCCTTCTCGATCTCGTCGAACAGCACGACCGAGTACGGGTGACGGCGAACAGCCTTGGTGAGCTGGCCGCCCTCGTCGTGGCCCACATAGCCCGGGGGGCTACCGATGAGCTTGGAGACCTCGAACTCACTGCCAAACTCCGACATATCGAAGCTGATGAGCGCGTCCTTGCTGCCAAAGAGATACTCGGCGAGCGTCTTGGCGAGCTCGGTTTTGCCCGTGCCGGTGGGGCCCAGGAAGATAAAGCTGCCGCCGGGGCGACGCGGGTCCTTGAGCGGCGAGCGGCTGCGGCGCACGGCCTTGGCAACGGCCTCGACGGCCTCGTCCTGACCGATGATGCGCGTCTTGAGCACGCTTTCGGCCTGCAGCAGGCGGCGGCTCTCGCTCTCGGTGAGCGAGGACACCGGCACGCCCGAGGTCACGGACACGATGTCGGCAATCTGGGAGACATCGATGGTGAGCGGGCTGGCGTCGAGCTCGGCCGTCCAGGCAGCCTTGGCCTCGGCGAGCTCAATCTCGGCAGCCTTTTGCTGCTCGGTGATCTCGGCGGCCTTGTTCATGTCGTCGCTCTCGGTGGCCTCC
>CABSNL010000049.1 GCA_902479095.1 uncultured Collinsella sp.
CTTATCGCGGCCCGGTCGCCAGGGGCGGGCGGGCGTCGCTTGGGAATGCTTGGTGCGGGCGACCGTGGCCTGCGCCTTACCGCCACGCTTTTGCTGCTGGCCCTGTTTGCCCTGTTGACTGCGCTGGTTGTTCTGAGCGTGCTGAGGCTTTTTTGCCACGATCCCTCCCGGTGTTTGTATGCTGCACGTAATTGTAACCAGTCTTTTTGGGACGGGGCTAAAAAGACTGGTGGAGTACACGAGCCGGCGGATCGGCGTGTCGATGCGGGTGGTGTTTGTTTCCAGACTGTGTATCCCTGTGTCGAAGGGGTCGTCTCGCGCGCACGCCATGTTGTCAATGGGTTACAGTATGAACGGCGGCTATGTTTCCGCCAACGCACGAGAGGGTCGTCAACAAGGAGGATGCACGACGATGCAGCGTGCCAAACAGATATCGGAGTCTATTGAGCTGGGCATCATCTTGGCGCTCGCCGGTGGCTTTATGGACGTGTATTCGTACATTGGGCGCGACCATGTTTTCGCCAACGCGCAGACAGGCAACATCCTGCTCGTGGGCGTGAGCATCTCGGAGGGCAACTGGGCACTTGCGGAGCGCTACTTCTTCCCTGTGGTGTCGTTTGCCGTGGGTATTATGCTTGCCGATCTGGTACACGAGCGGTTTGGCAGCGTGATCCACTGGCGTCAGGTGACGGTGTTCTTTGAAGCCGTCATCTTACTGGGCGTGAGCTTTATCCCGGGCGGCAATTTCAACCTGCTCGCCAACTGCCTCACCTCGTTTGCCTGCGGCATGCAGGTCGAGAGCTTCCGCAAGATCCACGGTCACGGCATCGCTACGACCATGTGCATCGGCAATTTGCGCAACGCGCTGCAAAACGTGGACGATTACATCATCACCCACAGGCGCGGCTTTTTGGAAAACGGCCTGCTGTACTTTGGCGTGATCTTTACCTTTGTGTTTGGCGCCGTGTTGGGCAACTGGTGTATTGAGCGCATGGGCCTGCACGCCATCGTCGTGGCGAGCTTGCTGCTGTTTGTCGCGTTTGCCATCATGTTCATCGACCGCGAGCGCGACTTGCGCTTACGCTGGAAGGTTGCGGCCGAGGCTTGGAAAGAGGGCTGCCGAAAGTAACCGAATGCGGCAAAGGGGCTGTCCCTTTGCCGCAATATTTTTCATCATCTGTTGAAACGCTTTAACACTTTTGACGTTCTCACGCGTTTTCTGTTTCAAAAGCGTTAGGATGGGACTCATAGCGTGGGGCGTAATGGATGCCCCGCACACGATGGGAGGCTATCAATGGCTAATCGTTTCGTTCTCAATACCATCTCTTATCATGGTTCCGGCGCCATCAAGGAGATCCCCGGCGAGCTCCAGCGTCGCGGCTACAAGAAGATCTTCGTCTGCTCCGACCCCGACCTGGTCAAGTTCGGCGTTACCGCTAAGGTGACCGACGAGCTCGACGCTGCCGGCATCGCTTGGAGCCTCTACTCCGAGATCAAGCCCAACCCCACTATCCAGAACGTCAAGGACGGCGTCGAGGCCTTCAAGGCCGCCGAGGCTGACGCTATCGTGACCATCGGTGGCGGCTCCTCCATGGACACCGCTAAGGCCATCGGCATTATTATCAACAACCCCGAGTTTGCCGATGTCCGCAGCCTCGAGGGCGTTGCCCCCACTAAGAACCACGCCGTGTTCACCATCGCCGTGCCGACGACCGCCGGTACCGCCGCTGAGGTGACCATCAACTACGTCATCACCGACCCCGAGAAGGTCCGCAAGTTCGTGTGCGTCGACACCAACGACGCCCCCGAGGTCGCCGTCGTCGACCCCGACATGATGGCTTCCATGCCCGCCGGCCTGACCGCTTCCACTGGCATGGACGCTCTGACCCACGCCATCGAGGGCTACACCACCAAGGGCGCTTGGGAGCTCTCCGACATGTTCCACTTTGAGGCTATCAAGCTGATCAGCGAGAACCTGCGCGACTCCGTCGCCGAGGCCAAGTCCGGCAAGCCCGGCTCCGGCCGCGAGGGCATGGCTCTTGGCCAGTATGTCGCTGGCATGGGCTTCTCCAACGTTGGCCTGGGCATCGACCACGCCATGGCTCACACCCTGTCCGCTCACTACGACACCCCGCACGGCGTCGCCTGCGCCATGCTGCTGCCGATCGCCATGGAGTTCAACAAGCCGGTTTGCGCCGAGCGCCTGGCCAAGGTTGCCGTCGCCATGGGCGTTGACACCACGGGCATGAGCACCGACGAGGCCGCCGATGCTGCCATCGCCGCCGTCAAGCAGCTTTCCGCCGACGTGAACATCCCGCACGTCTGCGAGGCCATGAAGGCTGACGAGATCGAGGTCCTGGCCAAGGACGCCATGGCCGACGCCTGCTTCCCGGGCAACCCGCGCGAGGCGACGCTCGACGACGTCATCGAGCTCTTCAAGAAGATCTGCCCGGCTGCCTAGCCTCGTTTGGTGTTCTTTCGCCTGTAGGCGTATGGTCTTTTGACTTGCCGCTGGCCCCGCCGCGCTACGCGCGGCGGGGCTTTTTGTGCCTCGTCGATGCCCCGAGATGGGCAAAACCAAGGCATGCTGCCCGCTGCGGATAGGTGGTGCACTTCCCAGCGTGCATTTTTGGGAGTATTCAGCAAGCTCTTAAAAATGCATAACGTTGTGAATGGGCCGTAGTGGCCCGCGGGCGCCCATCGACAGCCCCTGTGGGCGGGCTATTGATGGACGGAGATGGCTGTCGCCGCGTTTTTGGTTTGCGACGGTCTACAACACTGCTGTAACCGCGTCGTTTTATCGTTTGTGATGGGGTCGTTGGGACCCACGGTGCTGAATACTCCGTTTTTTGCACGGTCCAAGGTGGGGTACCCTGAGACGAAGTAAAAAGATGTCTCATATTTATGCAGATACCGATAGGATTTATGCAAGATTCGGGTTGTAAACCGTGCGCGTGCACAAAACCGGTGCGGGGACGTCGGGAGGCGGCTCGGCTCCTAGGGCATTGACCGTGCAGAACGGTTAAAATCGGGACTCGGTCTTAGTTTTACTTGGAAGGATGCATATGGCTTCTAATGTTGATGCTTCTCTAGAGGGGACGCTCTCCTATATCGCGGGACAGCTTAAGACGCTGACTTCTATCGCCTCGCCTACGGGCTATACCCGTGCGGCGACTGATTATCTAATGGAAACGTTGCGCGATATGGGCTTTGGCCCCGAGCGTTCTAACAAGGGCAATGTGCTCGTTGAGCTTGGTGGTGAGGGCGAGCCGCTCGTGTTGGCGAGCCATGTCGATACCCTGGGCGCCATGGTACGCTCCATTAAGGACAATGGCCGTCTGCGTCCCACGACGCTCGGCGGGCATCAGTGGTCTACGGCCGATGGCGAGAACTGCACCGTCTACACGCGTGACGGCAATGTGTACACGGGTGTGGTTCTTAACACCGAGCCTTCGGCGCACGTGGCCGACGAGCCGGTCAAGACCATCGAGAAGAACATGGAAATCCTGCTCGATGAGAATGTCGACAGCAAGGACGATGTGCTTGAGCTGGGCATTCAGACCGGCGACATCATCGCTATGGATCCGCGAACCACGGTGACGGAGAGCGGCTACATCAAGAGCCGCTTCCTGGATGACAAGCTGTCGGCGTCGATTCTGCTGGGTCTTGCCCGCGCTGTTGCTGATGGCGAGGTGTCGCTTTCGCGCAAGGTGTCGCTGCTCTTTACCGTGTACGAGGAGGTCGGCCACGGCGGTGCTTTCGTGCCGGCCGACACGCGCGAGATGATCAGCGTTGACATGGGCTGCGTGTGCGACGACCTGGGCTGCACCGAGCGCATGGTGTCGATTTGCGCCAAGGATTCGGGTGGCCCCTACAACTACGATCTGGTGACCACGCTGTCCAATATCGCGCGCGAGCTTGAGCTCGATTATGCCATCGACGTGTACCCGCATTACGGCTCGGACGTCGAGGCCACGCTCTCTGCCGGCTACGACATCCGTCACGGCCTGATCGGCCCCGGCGTGTACGCGAGCCACAACTACGAGCGCAGCCACATGGACGGCGTGCGCAACACTTACGAGCTGGTTCGCGCCTACGTTCAGCGCTAACGATGCAGCGGCCTCGGCTGATACGGCAGTACCGACCGAGGCCGTCCTCTCTAAGTTGCGGTGAAATAGGGACTGTTTGGCGGTTTTAAACGCTTAAACAGTCCCTATTTCACCGCAACTTATGAAGGGGATGGGACTACTTGATGGCGGCAGTCACGGTACCGCCGCCGAGGACGATGTCGCCGCGGTAGACCACAACGGCCTGTCCGGGGGCGATGGCTCGTTGTGGCTCGTCAAAAGTTAGCAGCATTTGCCCGTCTTCGTCACGCGTAAGGGTCGCTGCCTGGTCTTTCTGACGGTAGCGGTACTTGGCGCCTACGCGAATGCCGCCGGCATCGAGCTCGGCCTCCATGCGTGCGTCCGGCGCGCTCCAGATCCACTCATCGGCCGTGAGGGCAGCTGCGGTCAGGTCCTCGGCCTCGCCCAGATGCACGGTGTTGTTGGCGGCGTCGACGCCCGTCACATACACGGGGTGCGCCATCGCGACGCCCAGACCCTTGCGCTGGCCGATGGTGTAGCGCAGCGCGCCGTTGTGGCGCCCGACCACGCTGCCATCGCGCCACACAATGTCGCCCGGCGCAGCGGGATGTCCGCAGCGGCGCTCGATATAGCCTGCGTAGTCACCGTCTGGAATAAAGCAGATATCCTCGCTTTCGGCCTTCTGGGCGTTGGTAAAGCCCTGCTCGGCGGCTATGCGGCGCACGTCGCGCTCTTTGTCCAGCCCAGCCAGCGGAAAGATCGTGCGTGACAGCCGCTCCTGCGTGAGCGAATACAAAAAGTAGCTCTGGTCCTTTTTGGAGTCCTCGCCGCGATGCAGCTGCCAGGTGCCGTCGGGCGCTTGGCTCGTTTTGGCATAGTGGCCCGTGGCGATGTAGTCGCAGCCCATATCCAGCGCCGCATCCAGCAACGCGCCAAACTTTATGTAGCGGTTGCAGATGATGCACGGGTTGGGCGTCAGCCCTTCCTGGTAGGCGGTCACGAAGCGCTCGATCACGTTGCGGTCGAAGGTCTGCTGCAGGTCGAGCACATGGTGGGGTATCCCCAGGCGCTCGGCGACGGCCTTTGCATCGGCGATGTCGCGGTCGACCTTGCTCATGCCCGTGACGGGATCGGGCGCGGGGCAGGTGAGGCGCATGGTGGCACCGACACATTCGTAACCCTGACTTTTGAGCAGATACGCGGTCACGCTGGAATCGACGCCGCCGCTCATGGCGACGAGCACGCGCTTGTTGTGCATGGGGAGGTTCTCCTTGGTGGCATGTGGCCAAAAAAGAAAAGCGGCGCGGGAGGCTGGTTCCGCGCCGCAGACATTGTAGCAAGTTCGGACGTCTCGTGGGATACCCTAACGAGATGGGCTCAGGCAGCCAGAAGAGAGGGGAGGCCGGCGTGCCTTGGGCCTATCGACAAGCGACGGGCCCTTAGTCCTGGAAGAGCGCCGTGGACAGGTAGCGCTCACCGGTATCGGCGAGCAGCGCCACGATGGTCTTGCCCTCGTTCTCGGGGCGCTTGGCCAGCTGTAGTGCGGCCCACACGGCGGCGCCGGACGAAATGCCCACGAGCACGCCCTCCTTGTGGCCCACGGCGCGGCCGGTCGCAAAGGCGTCGTCGTTCTCGACGGGGATGATCTCGTCGTAGACTTGGGTGTCGAGGACGTCGGGCACAAAACCGGCGCCGATACCCTGGATCTTGTGCGGGCCGGCTTGGCCCTTGGAGAGCACCGGGGAAGTGGCGGGCTCGACGGCGACGACCTTGATTTCGGGGTTCTGCTCCTTAAGGAACTCACCCACGCCGGTCACGGTGCCGCCGGTTCCAACGCCGGCGACGAAGATGTCGACCTCGCCGTCGGTGTCATCCCAGATCTCGGGGCCGGTCGTGGCCTTGTGGATGGCGGGGTTGGCGGGGTTCACAAACTGGCCGGCGATGATGCTGTTTGGCGTCTCCTTCTGCAGTTCCTCGGCCTTGGCGATGGCGCCCTTCATGCCCTTGGAACCGTCGGTGAGCACGAGCTGTGCGCCATATGCCTGCATAAGCTTGCGGCGTTCGACGGACATAGTCTCGGGCATGGTGATGATCACCTTGTAGCCGCGAGCCGCCGCCACCGAGGCGATGCCGACGCCGGTGTTGCCACTCGTGGGCTCGATGATGGTGTAGTCGCCGCCGCGCACGAGCTTGCCGGCCTTCTCGGCCTCGTCGATCATGTTCTTGGCGACGCGGTCTTTGACGGAGCCGGCGGGGTTGAAGTATTCCAGCTTGACGAGCACGCGGGCCTTGAGGTCCTCATCGGCCTCAAAGTGAGTGAGCTCCAGAAGCGGAGTGTGGCCGATAAGCTGATCGATGGACGTGTAAACATTGCTCATGGTGAACCTCCAAAGTGTTCAAATGACTGGATACCGTGTGGTTTTACGGTGTGTGTAGCAGCGAAACCCACAAACCTTATGGGTTGTTCGTTTTGCTGTTGGCAAGCATAGTAGACAGTAAAGCCTAGTAACGCAATAGGAAATAGAAGATTATTACGAGTCGATTAACCATCTTGACCGGAACGGGTATTTTCAAAACCAATATTTCGGCTAGAATTTCTACGGACTAAATGACCGAAAGGCAGCACTATACATGTTGGTTTCTACTAAGGGCAGATATGCCCTGCGCGTTATGGTCGATCTGGCCGAGCACCAGGCAGCCGGTCGCATCCCGCTCAAAGAGATCGCGGCGCGACAGGGGATTTCCGAGAAATATCTCGAGAACATCTTGGCTACGCTCGTGCGCGCCAACATGCTTTCGGGCATGCGTGGCAAGGGCGGCGGCTATGTGCTCACGCGTCCGCCCGAGCAGTACACGGTGGGCGAGATCCTGCGCCTGACCGAGGGTAGTCTGGCGCCGGTCGCCTGCCTGGATGGCGACTGCAAGGGCTGCTCGCGATCTGATGAGTGCCCCACGCTCGACGTGTGGAAGAACCTGGACAAGCTCATCAACGACTACCTCGACGGTGTGACGCTCGATCAACTTGTCGCTCCCAACCATGGCTACGACTACGTCATCTAACCCACACCTGCATTTGGGGACGGGGTGGAAATGGTAGATTTTCTCGCCCTTTGAGACTTGGCAAATAAGAAGGCCGCCCATTTTTGCGATGGGCGGCCTTTGTTTTGGGCTGTTGAGACGGACACGGCCGGAATGGCCGTTTTAGTCCTCGGCGATGCTGTCGAGGATGCTGCGCGTGATGGACACCAGGATGCTGCCCATAAAGGCCGATCCAAAGCTGGCGATGGAGATGCCGACGCCCAGCAGGTTGACCGACAGGTAACTCGCGAGCTCAAGCATAAAGCTGTTGACGACAAGCTGGAAAATGCCCAGCGTAATGATCGTGAGCGGCAGCGAGATGACCGTGAGGAACGGTTTGACGAACGAATCGACAATGTTCAGGAACAGTCCCACAAAGGCAAAGCAGACCCAGGTCTCGGCAAAGCCGAAGGGTTGGATACCGGGGACGAGGAACGTGGCGATCGCGATGGCGATCGAGGTGAAGAGCCAGTTAAGCATAAAGCGCATGGCGTGAATCCTTTCTTGCGCCGGGGTTGCTGGCGTCGCGTGAAGCGGCTTGCGGCGGCGACCTGGATGGTTGCGCGGGCGCGCCGCGGTGTTTGGGCGCCCATTGTCTCAAATATTCGTGGAGCTTACGTGCGCATACGGTTTCTAAACGGCGTTCGTCCTGAAAAACGCGCCGCTGGCAGAGAGTCTTGTCGCTTTAGTTTGGTGGTGTGCTACACTGCTACGGGCAAAAGCCACAGGCGTTGCCCTATTGCATAGAACGGGCGAACGATGCCCGATGTCAGTATCAACTTCGATGCCTTTTGGCGGGTTTGGCGGTGATCGATGAATATCGAGAACATGTTTGACAAGCCTGATGTCAAGCAGCTGGTCCACGCATTTAGCCTTTTGGACGACGAGAAGGATATCCAGGCGTTTTTGACCGATATCTGCACGCCGCGCGAGATTTGCGACCTTTCTCAGCGTTTGCAGGTTGCGCGCTATTTGGACGAGGGCGAGCCTTATGTTGAGGTTCAGGCCCGTACCGGCGCTTCGTCCACCACGGTGAGCCGCGTTTCAAAGGCGCTGAACGGCGAGTACGGTGGCTACCGCAAGATCCTCATTAAGTTGGAGGATGGCGAGTAGGCCGCGCCAAAAACGAATTGTGCAAAACCGCTCCTCCGGGGGCGGTTTTTATATGCCCGCAATCGGCTGGTGCGTTGGGTTCAGGTTGCTTTGTACCAAAAGATGGAACTGCGGTGGCAATGTGTCCGCTTGGGCGGGTAGGATGGATGCATTGATTATTGCGAACGGTTTGAGCGGAGGACCATGCCTGTTCGAATCTATACCACCAATGCCGGCACGGATTTGAGCGATGCCGAGTCGGCGCTGCTTGCCGACCTTATTGCCCGTCACGGGCGTGCCGTGTTGCTGGCACCAACGTTTGCCGAGCTCGATCTGTGCCGTCATGATGCGGCGGAAGCCGGCATTTCGCTGGGTATCGACTACAAGACACCCGCATCGTGGCTTCGCTCGCTTTGGGAGCTTTTGGGCGACGGGCGCGGTTTCGTCGACAACCTGCAACGTCAGATGCTGTTTTCGGATATGATTGCCCGCCGCGACGATGCCGACCTGCAGCCGCTTTCGCGTAGCCAGGGCACGGTGCGCATGCTCGCGCGCATGGCTCGCGATGTGCTTCCGGGTGTGGCGGGGACTGGTGCCGAGCGTTGCTGCGACAACGTTTGCAAGCCCAAGCCCAAAAGCGATGCCGAGGCTCGTGTGTTTGAGCTTTTGCGTGCCTACGCGGGCGGTTTGGACCGTCGAGATATGGTCGAGTCCTGCGAGGCAGCTGACATTATGGCCGGCGCTTTGACCGACAGCCTGCCGGCGTGCACCCGCGCCGTTTGCGTGCGCGGCGTCACGTCATTTACGTATAGCCTGCTCGAGCTGCTGTCCGCCGTGGCAAACAACGGGGGAGAGGTTGTCGTGCTGCTCGCCCGCGAGCAAGCGGCGATGCGTGAGGAGCTGGCCACGGCCCTTGATGCCCGCGGTGTGCTGTTTGAGGTTGCACCGCTGGACGAGGATGCTGGCGCTCCCGCGACTGCTCCAAAGTCCGTCGCACGTCCTGCCTTTGTGGAAGTCGCCGGCCCCCATGCCCGTGCTCATGTCTATGCGGACGCCATCGATAAGTTGGTGAAAGCGCACAAGGAGTCCAAGGCCGATAAAGCTACTGCAACGCCCGCCGACCCTGTGCGCGTGCTCGTTGTTTCTGCCCGGGCATCCCAGCTGTTCGGTGAGCTCGCCTCTCGTCTGGCGGCGCGTCACATTGCGTCCGAGACGACCGAGTTCACGGCGTTTTCCCAGTCCATCGCGGGCAGGCAGTTTACGGCGCTCGCCAACCTGATCGAGCGTATGAAAGCCGCCGACGAGGGCACCGCTTCCAAGACCGAGTGGTGGCCCGCTCCAGAGCTTACCGACTGGATTTATAGCCCGCTTTCGGGTACTGACGCCGCGAGCGCCCGCGGCTTCGACAAGAACATGCGCCTGTCGCGCAGCAAGACCACTGCGGGCGTCAAGAGCCTGCTGCAGAGTGTGCAGGGCCAGGTGAGGGGCGCCCGCAAGGCCGCCAACGACGATAACTGGTTTAAGAATGTGCCGTGCGTGGTCTCGGACGTGTTTCAGGCGCTGTGGCGCGACAAACCCGTGACGGCGCTCAAGGCCATGCTCGCCGTTGCAGAGGCGCTGCCCGATCGCGCTCTAGGCGGTCTTGACGGCCAGGCCCGTCGCCAGGCAGAGACGGCTTTGCTGCGCCATGCCATCGACATCCTTATGAACGATGCTCGCGCGCTCGACGTGTCGCAGGCCGCGACCGTGCCGGTTCTCGACGGCGTTCGAACCAGGGTGGACAAGCGCAGCACCGCTTACGATTACGAGACCTACGAGGTCGATCGCACGCCACGGGCGCAAGTGCGCTTCGTGTCGCTTGCCGATGCGTCGGTTTTGCGTCCTGGCGGCTACGATGCCGTGCTGTTTGCCGATGTCGACCTGGACAGCTATCCGCTTTCGCACGAAGAGGGCCCGCTTGCCACGTTGACGGCCGAGCTGCGCCGCGACGGCGTGTCTTTGGAGCCCGCCGCCCTGCTGCGCGTGCGCTTTGGCCGTGCAATGCAGGCGACGAGCGGTCCGGTCGCGCTTGCCCGCGTGACACACGATCGCCAGGCGCGCGAGTGCTACCCGGCAGCCGTATGGACCGAGCTGCGGGCACATGCCGAGGCCGCTGGCGCTGCCAAGCCCACGTGCGTGGGCGAGGGCGATATCATCGCCGACTTTGATCCCGCGGCAGGTGAAGGCCTCAAGCGCGAGCGCGTGACCTGTGAAGCCCCTCAGCATCTGAGTGCCGAGGCCGTGCCGTATTTGGTCCTGCGCCGTCGCGATGGCGAGGGTGAGGACGCGCCGCTCGTGCCGCGTCTGACGTCCGCCTCGCAGATCGAGGCCTATTCTACCTGCCCACTGTGCTGGTTCGTGTCGTATCGCGTCAAGCCCCAGTCGATCGACGCGGGCTTTGGCAACATGGAGAAGGGCAACTTTGTTCACGACGTGCTGGAGCATCTGCATGCCCGTCTGCCCCAAGAGGGCATGGAGCGCGTGACGCCCGAGAATCTGCCGCGTGCACAGGAGCTGCTGCACGAGGTCTTTGACGAGACGTTGGCCGAGCACGCCGGCAAGCGCGGCACGGAGGGCCCGCTGGTGCCGCTCTCTGCGGTGGAGGAACGCCAGGTGGCCGAGATCTTGCCGCAGCTGGAGGGCGTCCTTGCCTACGAGTCCGAGGCGCTGACTCCTTTTGCTCCGCGCTACCTGGAGTTTGCCTTTAACGATCTTAACGTTGAGTATGCCGGTTGGCCGCTCGGCGGGCGCATCGACCGCGTAGATGTGGATGCCGAGAATCGCGCCGTGGTAATCGACTACAAGCATCGCACGGGCGTTGAGGAGTTTAAGCTCGCCGACCCTACGGTGCGCGACGAGGAATCGGGCACGGCGCCCATCGACGATCCGCGCTGGTTGCCACCACATACCCAGACGCTCATCTACGCCCAGGCCATGCGCCGAGCGCTGGATTTGGACACCCGCGCGGCGCTCTACTTTTCGACCAAGGGCGGCAAACCGGCGTTGCGAGGCGCAGCGAGTGCCGAGCTGCTCGAGGAGGAGCGTGGTGACGGTCGCATCCCGGGCCTTAAGAAAGGTTTCCCCGGCGAGGGTGGCAGCATGGACTTCGACGCCCTGCTCGATCGCGTGGAGGCCGGCATCGCCGAGCGTCTGCGCGAGCTCGAGGCGGGCAACGTTGCCGCCGTCGACCCGACGTCGGCTCAGGCCGCGCATGCGCGCTGCTCGTATAACCACGAAGGAACGTTTGTAAGGAGGGACGTGTAGACCATGGATCTTTCGACTTTGATGCCGCAACAGCTGCAGATCGTCAAAACGCTCGACCGTCCGCTGTTTGTCTCGGCGGGCGCCGGTTCGGGCAAGACCTTTACCCTCACGCGCCGCATCGTCTACGCACTCTCTCCCGAATCCGGTCCGTTCGTTGAGCATCTGGACCAGGTGCTCGCTATTACCTTTACCAAAGATGCCGCGGCCGAGATTCGTGACCGCGTGCGCCGCGCGCTCATCGACGAGGGCATGGACGAGGAAGCACTGACCGTCGACGACGCGTGGATCTCGACCATTCACGGCATGTGCTCGCGTATCCTGCGCGCGCACGCGCTGGAGCTGGGCATCGATCCCGAGTTCACAGTGCTCACCGATACCGACGAGCTCATGGATCAGGCTGTCGAGCATGTGCTGGGTCGCGCAACGGCGCCCGATGCCGCCCCCGAGCTCGCGGCATCGCTCAAGGCCCTCTACGCCTGGTATCCCATGGCGGGCGAGGGCGGTTCCTTTGGCGCCGGTACGACCATCAAGGGTCTGGTGCGCGACCTGCTGGAGCTGTCGAGTCAGTTGCCGGGCGGTATGGACGACGTGCGCGTGGCGCGCGGCCAGGCCGATACCTCTGCACTCGCCGATGCCTATCGCGCGGCGCTGGGCGCAAGCAAGGCCGCGACCGAGAAGGCGCAGGTGGCGCTCGATGCCATCGACGCGTTCGAGGCGAGCGGCAAGACCATGGTCGATGCGGCGCGACTCATGATGTCGTGCACCATGCCGCGCGCGAGCAAGGCATTCCCCAAGGAGCAGGTCGAGCTGCTCAAGGCCGAGGCCGCCGATGCGTTTATCAATATCGTGCTTGCCTGCGGTGGCCCGGCGCTCGATGCGCTGGTGGGTCTGGCCCGTTCCGTCGAGGCCGAGTATCGCGCATTGAAGGCTGCCCAGTCCGCCCTCGATAATAACGACCTGCTGCGTATGGCCTACGAGGCCCTGCGCGATTACCCTGCCATCCGTGCTGCGTACGAGGGCCGCTTTAAGATGGTCATGATCGACGAGTTCCAGGACACCGACCAGATGCAGGTCGATTTGATTCGCTATCTGACGGGCGCGGGGGAGCGCGCGTTGTGCACCGTGGGCGATGCGCAGCAGTCGATCTACCGCTTCCGTGGCGCCGAGGTCGAGGTGTTCCGTCGTCAGGAGCGCAAGGTGGGCTCGTCTGCCGCGCCCGAGGCGACTGCCGTGGCCGATGCCCCTGCCGGCGAGCTCGTCAAACTCGTGCGCAACTTCCGCAGCCATGACGAGGTGCTGCGTTACGTGGCACGCGTCTTCGACGGCGATGACGGCGGCCTGATGCAGGGCTTTTTGGATCTTGAGGCGAGCGACGGCCGCAAGGACACGCTGGTGGCAGACGCTTCGCGTCGCCAGGCCCTCTTTGTTGCCGGCGGCAGTACGCAGGAGCGCACGCAGGCCAAGGCCCGTGCGATCGCCGAGCGATTCCGCGCGCTTGCCGATGCCGGCCAGCCCCAGGGCGGCATGGTACTGCTACTGGGCCGCATGACCAACGCCGACGTCTACGCCCAGGCCTTCCGCGATCAGGGGCTCGACTGCGTGATCGCGGGCGGCTCGGTCTTTGCCCAGGCTGCCGAGGTGCAGACGGTGCGTGCCCTGGTCTGCGCGCTCGCCAATCCGGCCGATACGGCGCAGGGCCTTATGCCGCTGCTCGCCTCGCCGATGTTTGCGCTCGGCGCCCAGGAGTTCCTGGCGCTGGCGACCAAGCTCGACGAGCAGACGGGCGAGACGTCGCGCCGCAATATCGATGTGGGCATTATGAGCGATTCCGATGTGCCGGGTTTGCAGAACCTGCCGCTCGTGACGCGTGCCCGCGAGGTGCTGCGCTACGCGCTTCGTCGCGTGGGACGCGACTCGTTCGCCGCCATCGCGCGCGACGTGGTCAACGCCTCCGGCTGGTTCGTGCGTCTGGCGCAGCGCGGCCCCGAGGGCAAGGCCATTGCCGCCAACGTGCTCAAGGCGCTCGACGCCGTGGCCGAGGCAGAGGCCGAGCTCGGCAATTCTCCGCGCTCCATCGCGCTCGCCTTCGACCGCTTCTTGGCGGGCAAGGAGGCCCCGGGCGCGCTCAACGAGGAGGGTGACGGCGCGGTACGCATCATGACCGTGCATGCGTCCAAGGGTCTGGAATATCCGGTCGTGGCGGTCGCCGAGTGCTTTGGCGTGCGTAAGTCCTCGGGTGCGGCACAGATGGGTCGCGTCGACGGTGGGGCGCAAGTCGTGGCACTGCCTGCTCGTTTTGATGGCGTTAAGCTTGCCGACGGGACCTTCGTGAAGGGCGACGACGTCAAAAAGCAGTTTGAGCACGCGTTTAAGGGCAAGGGTACGTCGCTGTGGCTGCCGCCGGAGCTCATGGAGGACGTCTGTGCGACGGGTTCTCCCGCCGAGGCATTTGCCCGCCTGCGTAACGACGACCTGCGGCTTTCGCTCGAGGAGCGGGCCCGCTTGCTCTACGTTGCCATGACGCGTGCGGGCGAGCTGGTGATCTTGGCGATGGATGCTGGCGTGAGCCGCGGCAAGGTGACGGCGCCGACCTTCGACGTCGAGACCGATCTGACCTACGACGTGCTGCGCCGCATCCTGCCGACCGACAGTCTGGACATGCCGCAGCTCGATAGCGACCGTTTGGTGTTCGACAACTCCAAGCCGGGCGATTACGAGCTCATCTCGCTGGCGGACTTTACGTTTGGTGAGCAGGCGTTTGAGGCCAACGCTTCGCTGGATGCCGAGGACAGGCTCGTTCGCGGCGATGTCGATGTCGCTGATAATGCTTCGCGCTCAACTGTGCCCGGTCCTGCCGACCCCGAGCCCGATGCGTTTGAGCTTGTGTATCCCCAGGCAGTGGGCGTGCGCATGGGCATCTGTCCGTTCCCGGTGCGTGACTCGTATAGCTACTCGTCAATTGCCGCGGCACTGCATGCCGAGGCCGAGGACCGTGCCGCCGAGACGCGCGTGCCCATGGACGAGGCTGGCGATAATGCGGAGTCGGATGGCTCGGAGATGACGGATGCGGACGTGGCTGCTGTCGAGCCCGCCGGCAATCCCATGGCGCTGGGCTCGGCCTTCCACGCCGCCTGCCAGTGGCTCATCGAGATGGGTGCCGATGCTGTCTCTTATACACATCTGACGCTGCCGACGAAGCTAGAAGT
>CABSNL010000050.1 GCA_902479095.1 uncultured Collinsella sp.
GGCCCGTGGGTTATACCCTAAGAGCAAACCACCCTTTTTAAGGGTGGTTCTGATTTTCGGCTTGGTTGCTGACATTGCGCCGCAGGTTGGGCATACGTCAGCGAAAACGCGGTTTGTCAAAGCCGCGTAACTATTAAAGTTGACGTAAGCCCTCTTCCAGGCCGGTCTTGCTGTCGGTCTTCTCGTCGCGCATCTTGATGACGCGGGCGGGGACACCGGCCACGACGGCACCGGCGGGGACGTCCTCGACGCACACGGCGCCGGCGGCAACAACAGCGCCCTTGCCCACGCGTACGCCCTCCAGGACCACGGCGTTGGCGCCGATCATGACGTCGTCTTCGATGATGACGGGCGTGGCGCTTGCGGGCTCAACGACGCCTGCCAACACGGTTCCAGCGCCGATGTGGCAGTTCTTGCCCACGGTGGCGCGGCCGCCTAGCACGGCGCCCATATCGATCATGGAACCCTCGCCGATAACGGAGCCGATGTTGATGATGGCGCCCATCATGATGACGGCACGGTCGCCAATCTCGACGCGGTCGCGGATGATCGCGCCCGGCTCGATGCGGGCGTTGATGCCCTTAAGGTCGAGCATGGGCACGGCGGAGTTGCGGCAATCGTTCTCCACGTCGTAGTAATCGATGGAATCGGCGTTGGCGTCCAGGATGGCCTTAAGCTCATCCCAGTCGCCAAAGACGGTCTTGCCGCGACGACCGCCGTAGACATGTGCGTCGCCCCAAGCAACCTTCATGCCCGGCTTCTCGCGCACGTACAACTTGACGGGCGTCTTTTTGGGCGCGGTGGCGATGTAGTTGATAATCTCCTGTGCATCCATCTCGGCTGCGTTACTCATTTGCTATCTCTCCTTTGGGCGGATTCGGTTGACACCTGGTTAGACAAACATGACCTGGTCGAACGTATAGAAGCCGGGTTCGCGGGTGACGAGCTTCTGCGCGGCTGCCAAGGCGCCGTTGACAAAGATCTGACGACTCGTGGCGCGGTGGGTGAGCGTGACCTCCTCGTCCTGGCCGAAAAAGCTTACCTCGTGCACGCCGGCGACGGTGCCGCCGCGCAGCGAGTGCATACCGATCTCCTTGGGGTCACGCGCGCCGCACATGCCCTCGCGGCCATAGACGGGGTGGTAGCCTGCCTCGGGCTCGGCCTCGACTACGGCGTCGAGCAGCAGCTTGGCGGTACCGCTGGGGGCATCGACCTTTTGGTTGTGGTGCGTCTCGACGATTTCGCAGTCAAAGCCGGGCAGCTCGCGTGTAGCCTGCGCTACCAGATGGCGCAGGGCTGCGATACCGATGGAGTAATTGCCCGAGTGCATAACGCGGGTGTTCTGGCCCAGCTCACGCAGGCGGTCCATCTGCTCGGGGGTGTAGTCTGTGGTGCCTGAGACCAATGCCGCGCCCGTGCGCTCGACATAGGCGACGACGGCGTCGAAGGTCGCGACGTTCGAGAAGTCGATAATCACATCGGCAGCCGGTGCGTTCTCGAGCTTGCTCAAATCGAAGCCAATCTGGGCCACGATATCAAAAACGGGTTGACCGGCGGCGTCGACAACGCCCTCGGCGGTGGTGCGGATGAGCGAGCCCATGCGGCCCGTTCCCATAATGACGGTCTTAATCAAGCAGACCAGCTCCCTTCAGAGCATCGGTAAGTGCGGCTCGCGTGTCGTCTGCCATGGGGCACAGCGGCATACGGTAGTTTGCCTCGATCATGCCCATCTGGGCGAGCGCTTCCTTGACGGGGATGGGGTTGACCTCGCTAAAGAGGGCATTGATGAGCGGCTGGCCGGCAATCTGGATATCGCGGGCGCGTGCCACGTCACCGTCCAGATAGGCGCGGCACATGTCGTGCACGAGCTGCGGCTGAACATCGGCCCACACGCTGATGGTGCCCGAGGCGCCCAGGCTCATGAGCGGTACGGTAAGCGCGTCCTCGCCCGAGTACATGCGGAAGTCGTCTGACAGCAGGTGGGCGATCTTGGCCGCGTAGGCGACGCTGCCCGAGGCCTCCTTAATACCCATGATGTTGGGGTGCGCGGCCAGGCGTTCTACGTTGCGCTCGCTGATGCCGCAGCCACAGCGGCCGGGGATGTTGTACAGGATGCAGGGGATGTCCACGGCATCGGCGACGGTCTTAAAGTGCTGATAGATACCCTCTTCATTGGACTTGTTGTAGTAGGGGGTGATGAGCAGCAGACCGTCGGCGCCCAGGCCCTGATAGGTGAGCGACTTGGTGAGCATGGTCTGCGTGGAGTTGGAGCCCGAGCCGGCAATAACGGGGACGCGTCCTGCAACATGCTTGACCACAGCGGCGACGACGGAGTTGTCCTCGTCATCGGTCATCGTGGCACTCTCACCGGTGGTGCCCAGGGTGAGGATGGCGTCAGTGCCATTTTGCAGGTGGAAATCGATAAGGCGCTCAAGCGCGTCAAAGTCGACACTGCCGTCCTTTTTAAACGGCGTGACAAGGGCGACGATTGAGCCCTCGAGATTGCGGATATCCATGTTCTTCTCCTTCGCTTCCGCGATCTGGACGCGTTTGTTCCATTGGGCGGCGACTGCTAGGCGCTCGTCCTGAGCGCGACGGCGGGCGCTTTCGGCGCGCGATTTGGCCAGCAGCTCGCGGCCGCACGGCAGCACGTCGAGCGTGGCAAAGTAATCGCCCGGGCGCTCGGCGCGGCGAATGAGGTCTGCCGAGCCATCGGGGCGCAACAGGACCTCGGCGGAGCGCAGGCGGCCGTTGTAGTTGTAGCCCATAGAGTGGCCATGCGCGCCGGTGTCGTGAATCACGAGCAGGTCGCCCATGTCGATATGCGGAAGCTCGCGGTCGATGGCGAACTTGTCGTTGTTCTCGCACAGATTGCCCGTGATGTCGTAGGTGTCCGTGACGGGCGCTGTGGTCTTGTCGTCGCCACCCGGCTGGCCCATCACCGTAATGTGGTGGTAGGCGCCATACATGGCAGGACGAATCAGATCGACGGCGCTTGCGTCCACGCCGATATAGTCCTTGTAGATCTGCTTCTCGTGGATGGCCTTGGTGACCAGGCATCCGTAGGGGCCCATCATAAAGCGACCCATCTCGGTGCAGATCGCCACATCGCCCATGCCGGCGGGGACCAGAATCTCGTCGTAGGCTGCGTGTACGCCCTCACCGATGGCGTGAATGTCGTTAGTCTGCTGCTCGGGCAGGTAGGGGATACCCACACCGCCGGACAGATTGATAAAGGCGACATGTGCGCCGGTCTCGCGCTCCAGGCGCACGGCAAGTTTAAAGAGGATGCGTGCGAGCTTGGGATAGTAGCCGTTAGTGACGGTGTTGCTGGCAAGGAAGGCATGGATGCCAAAATTCTCGGCGCCCTTGGCCTTGAGCATGCGGAAGGCCTCAAAGAGCTGCTCGGTGGTCATGCCATATTTGGAGTCGCCCGGGTTGTCCATGATGCCGTTGGAGAGTTGGAACAGGCCGCCTGGATTAAAGCGGCAGCTGACCGTTTTGGGGATGGGCCCCGCAACACGCTCAAAGAACTCGATGTGGCTGATGTCGTCAAAGTTGACGATGGCACCCAGCTTGTTGGCGAGCTCAAAGTCGGCAGCTGGCGTGTCGTTGGAAGAGAACATGATGTCGTGTCCCGTGATGCCCAGCGAGCGGGCGATCATGAGTTCGGTATAGCTCGAGCAATCGCAGCCGCAGCCGTATTCGTTGAGAATGGAGATGAGCGCCGGGTTGGGGTTGGCCTTGACGGCAAAGTATTCCTTAAAGCCCGGGTTCCATGCAAAGGCGTCGCGCACTTCTTGCATGTTGCGGCGGATGCCTGCCTCGTCGTATAGATGAAACGGCGTGGGGAACTGCTCGACAATATGCTCGAGCGTTTCCTTGTCCACAAACGGCTGTTTGGCCGCATACGCTTCGTTGGGGGTCAATGCCATGTCCCGTAAACCTCGCTATCCAGACGGCGCCATCTGCGCATCGAATCCGCATAGCGTGGACCCAATGTCCGGATAGCGCTCCCGCATTGCTGCAGACAGTCCTGCGGGTGTTTCCCGCAGGCCCACCAGGCTGTTCGCGCCCGAAAAACCCAGTTCGGCGGGTTTCGCCTCCCCGCAGGGTCAAAGTCTGCCGACTCGCCCGCGGCTCTTCGTGCCCGCGCCTCTATCAAGTGGTAACGACCCTACCACGTTGCACTTTACCAAACAAGAGTATTCGTATATAACGTTTAAAAAATGCAGGGATATGCTGGAAATAAGGGTGCGGCAATCTTGCGGCACAATAAGATGGCAACTGGCGCGCACCTATGAAAGGAACCTTTATGACTGAGCTCCAAGAACTCCGTCGCTATCGGCGCGACTTGCACAGGATCCCGGAGCTCGACTTCGATCTTCCACAGACTATCGCCTATATCGAGGGCGTGTTGGCGCCGCTCGCCTGCGAGGTGACCCATCCGTGCCCCAGCTGCGTCTGCGCTTTCTTCGATGCCGGCACGGGCGCCGCGCATGCTACGGCGATTCGCGCCGATATGGATGCCCTGCCCATCGCGGAGGCAACGGGCGTTCCCTTTGCCTCGACTCATCCCGGCAAAATGCACGCGTGCGGACACGATGGACACATGGCCATGGCGCTCGCAGCGGCGACTTTTGTCGACCGAGCGATTCGTGAGCAACCGGGTGCCATCAAGCGCAACGTGCTCTTTGTGTTCCAGCCTGCCGAGGAGACGACCGGCGGCGCCAAGACAGTGTGCGAGAGCGGCGTATTCGAGCGCTATGGGGCAGATCGCATCTTCGGCTTCCACGTATGGCCCGATTTGCCCGCCGGTACGTTGGCGAGCTGTTCCGGTCCGCTGCTGGCGCGCTCAAGCGAGACGCACATTCATATTCACGGTACGAGTATCCATATCGCTAAGACCTATGGTGTGCCGGTCGAGGAGTCGCACGATGCGGCGCTGGCGGCTGCCAAGTTCTTGGTCGCCGAGCGTGAATTGATGGACGAGTTGGGTGCCGACGAGCCCTGCATTGGTAAGTTCGGCCTGCTGCAGGCCGGCACCGTCTGCAATGCGGTGGCGGGGGAGGCCCATGTTGCGGGCAGCTTGCGCGTGTTTACGGACGATATGTTCGACCGAGCGCGCGAGGGCGTGTGCCATGTGCTCGATGAGGCATGCACTGCAACGGGTTGCACGTACGATCTCGACTCCGCCGAGGGCTATCCGCCAGTCGATAACGACCCCGAGCTGTTTGCCTGCATTGCGCCTGCCATGTCCGAGCTGCAACTTGTGGACGAGCCGCTGCTGATTGCCGAGGACTTCGCCTTCTACCAGCGCCATCTTCCGGGCGTGTTCTTCCTGCTGGGCACGGGCGTGCCAGAGGGACAAGAAAACCCGAGCGATTCGGATGGCTGTCCCGCCTATGCCACGAGCGCCCTTCACACTGATACCATGCTCTTTGACGAGGAAATCCTGCTCAAGGGTCTCGATGTCTACAAACGATTGCTTTTGCTTGGTTAATCGACGCGGGTGCATGTTCTCAAAAATACGAACAAATGTACGCTATAATAGAGATGTAAGTCTATAGAAACGTTTGACGTTATTAACGTAAGGCGATACTATGATTGCATCGTATAAAGATGAGGATACCGAACGCTTTGCCATGGGTGTGCGGGTCAGGAGGTTCGTGCCCTTTGAGCGTGTTGCGTTGAGGAAGATTCGCCAACTGCAGGTTTGTGCTTCACTTGATGATCTTCGCGTTCCACCGGGCAACCGCCTGGAAGCTTTGAAGGGCGATCGTGCCGGTCAATATAGCATCCGTGTTAACGAGCGCTATCGGGTCTGTTTTGAGTGGAGACAGGAGATGGCTTGGAATGTCGAAATCGTCGATTATCACAAGTGATGAGGCTTCGGCCGATTTGCTGTCGCCGGTGACTCCTGGTGAGCTTCTCAAAGAGGAGTTTCTTGTTCCCATGGGCATTTCTCAATATCGTCTTGCGAAAGAGACTGGGATTCCGGCTCAGCGTATCGGGCAGATTGTCTTGGGAAAACGTCGCGTGACGGCCGACACCGACCTCCGTCTTTGCCGCTACTTTGGCCTGACGGATGGTTATTGGCTGCGCGCTCAGGTGGCGTTTGACCTTGAGGCCGAGAAAAGGCGGATCGAACCGGAACTCGGCAAGATCGTTCCTGTTCAGCAGGCCATCGCACTGTAGTGCTCAAAGATGATGGGGGTGGCGCGGCGATGAGGCGATGCCGACAGTCTGCCGTATATAGTCCGGGTGGATGCGGGTGCGGTTTGCTGCTGCTTCCGGTTATTGCTGTGAGCATTGGCGTGATGTTTGCGCTTGCCGGGCTTGCCGCGGCGGCGCTCGTGCTGTTTATCACTGCCATCGGCGTGACGATTTGGCTCTGCCGCAATCGCGAGCAACGCCGTGCCGACGGTAAAACCAATGTCGGCTGGGTCGTCTTTCTGATCATTGCGTACCTGCTGAGTGCCAGCTACCTTGTTTTCTTTGTCCTGTTGATGATCAGTGCCTTTACCGGGGAATCCGTCACGGTGGGTTGATGCACTGCCAGCAGACGGTCGCGCGCAGTGCGTTTGCTCGGCGTTTGGATAACTGCATTGGTCGTTTACCGCAGCCTTAGCTCTCAGCTAATGAATTCAAGTTCAATCCTTCCTACGATGTGCTGTGTACCGGCACGGTAGCCGGATCGTAGGAAGGATGAATAATGGCAAAAGAGGGAAAGAAGCCGATTGGCAAGATTGTCCTAGGCGTCATCGTGGTGCTGGTTATTGTCGGTGCCGTGGGCTCTATGGGTGGCAATTCAACCGATTCGTCTGCGAGCGATTCGGCAAAGCCTGCCGAGGCGACACAGCAGGCTGAGGAGCAAAAAGAACCGCAAGAACCGTATACCATTGCTGACGAGGCTGAAGACACCTCCAATCAGTTTGCCTATAAGATCACGGGCACGCTGACCAATAACACGGACAAGGAAAAGAGCTACATTCAGATCGAATATGTTCTGTATGATGCCGATGGCAACCAGGTTGGAACGGCTCTTGCAAACACCAATCATCTGAAGGCGGGCGGCTCTTGGAAGTTCGAGGCGCTGAGTACGGTGTCTCCCGACCAGGTTGCTAGCTGGGAGCGTTCGGACGTAAGCGGTTTCTAGCATGTTGTATGCACTGGGGGAGGTGAAGTCGTATGCCCGATAAAAAGCTGACCGAGGAGTTGCTCAATGAGCTTCTCGACGCGCCGAACATCGATGGCTATATCAAAGAGCACGACTTTGCCGCCCCGTCGCTTTCGGACTACCTGAAGCAGCTACTACAGGAAAAGGGCTTGGAGCGCTCGCGCGTGGTTCGTATGGCCGATCTCAATGAGACCTTTGGCTATCAGATCTTTACCGGTGCGCGGCATCCGAGCCGCAATAAGGTGCTGCAGATTGCCTTTGCGATGGCGCTGACGCTCAAAGAGACCAACCGTGCGCTGACGGCTGCCGGGGTAAGCGTCCTTAACTGCAAGGACCGCCGCGATGCGATTATCATCTTTTGCATCGATCGCGGGTGCAGCCTCCAAAAGGTCAACGAGGAGCTGTATCGCTTTGGCGAGGAGACGGTGAGTTAGCGGCTGATATCTGAGCCGGCGGAGCTGCCGAACAACGATGCAAACGAACGGGGCGCAGATGCCATGGGGTGTCTGCGCCCTGCGCTATGATGGAGGCTATGGATACTCAGAGCCCAACATATTCCGATGACGAGCTGACCGCAGCGCTTGCCGAGCACCTGGCGTCGCTCGATCGCGACGACAGCTATCGCGTGGAGCGTGTACTTAAGCGCTCGTCCGTTGAAACAACCGAGCTCGTGTACTTTGAAGGAACCGGCGGTGGTTCGCTCGGTCCCTTTGTTCGTAAACGCATCGATGCTTCGGCTCAAATCGGCGGGGCATACGAGCGTCTGTTTGCCGCTCAGCGGGCAGGCAGGCGTTTTGAGCACCTGCCCAGAATCGTCGATTGTCGTCGTGTGGGCGACGAGCTCAACGTGGTTATGGAATACATCGAAGGGGAGACACTCGGGGCGCTGGTGGACCGTCTGGGAGCCACCCCCGATTATGCGCGTGAATTGTATCCTGCCCTATGCGATGCCGTGGGCGAGCTCCATGCCGGTTTTGCAATGGTGGGGGAGACGTCGGCGCCGGTGATCCATCGCGACCTCAAGCCGTCGAATATCATCGTGACAGGTGCCAACTATACGCCTGATGACGGCCTGACATTTTCATCGCTGGTGATTATCGACCTGGGGATCGCGCGCGTATGGCGCGATGGCGCCGATGCCGACACCGTCAAGTTTGGCACGCGACCCTATGCGCCGCCCGAGCAGTATGGGTTTGGGCAGACGAGTGTGCGCAGCGATGTCTACGCACTTGGGGCCCTGTTGTTCTTCTGCTTGACGGGAGTCGACCCTAAACCAGGGCTCGACATGCGTGAGCAATGCGAGGCGCGCAGCATTCCCACTCCACTTGCCGATGCCGTCTGCATGTCGATGGCGCTCGACCCGGCCAAGCGTTTTGCGAGCGCGGAAGCGTTGGGACGGGCGACGCGCGCGGCATACGATCTAAGTCGCCCCGTGCGGCCTCCTGCGCCTGTGCTTGTCCGTACTCCGGCCTCGGAGACGGTGTTGACGCCCCAAGGGCTCCAGAACCCCACAGGGCTTCCTAGGCCTGCCGCCTCCACTGCATGCGGTCTGCTCTCTCGCGTTCCGGAGTCTCTGGGGCGCATTTGGAATACGCTCGTCTTCTTCTCGCTGCTTGTGTTCTTTGCCGGAAGTCACTTTGCCGTCTTTCACCCCACGGGAGCAAACCAAAGCTACCCGACGTGGCTTCTCATAATCGAGTATTTTTTCTTTGTCGATGGCCTTATGGTGCTTATGCATTTTGCGCTGCTCGATAAGCGCCGTCTTCGTCGGCGATTCGCACTGCTCGACAGCTATCGCGGCAAGAAGCTCGCGAAACTCTGGCTCAAGGCATTGGGTGTGCTGCTCCTATGCATGATCGTCATAGTCGCGGTTGCCAATACGACCGGCGTCGTCGATACCTCCGCTACCTAAAAGAAAAAGGGCCCCATTGGGGCCCTTTGCAGTTGCACTTAGATGCGGTTCATCTGAGCGGCGACTTTGTTGTACCAGTCCTGCCACGTGGGCGGGCAGTACTTTTTGGCCGCAGCCGGGGTAAGGGTGGAGCCGTAGTTGGCGCCCAGATAGGCAACGTGAGCGGAGATGCCCTCGCTCCAGCTGCCAAAGCTGCGCCAACCGCCGCCGCGGGCACTCCAGCCCCAGGCGTTGTAAGAATTGGCGCAATAAGCACCCTTGGTGCTCTCGATGCAGGCGATGGCGGGGGACCAACGGGGGTCGACACCGGTATTCCAAGCGGCGACGGCAAAGTTATAGCCCTGGCCTGCCATGGGGGAGCCGGCGAGATAATTGTCGATGCGGCTCGTCCACTCATTAATGAACGAATCGTAATCGGAGCTACCGGTATTGGCGTTGTTCACCGTGGTGTCGATGGTGGTGTTGGTGTTAGTGGCCTGGCTGCTGGAATTGCTGCCGCTCACGCCCTCGCCCGAGAGCTTCTCGGCGGCAGCGGCCTTATCGGCCTCAAGCTTGGCAAGCTCGGCGGCATTTTCCTGCTCGGCTTTTGCCTGTGCCTCGCTGCGGAGCTGCTGGGCCTGCGCCAGCGCATCCTCGGCGTTTTTCTGCTCTGCCTCAAGCTGAGACTTGGCCTGCTGGAGCTCAGCCTTGTTCTGTTCGAGTTCGGTTTGCATGTTATTGAGCTGTTCGATCTCGTCGACGCTCGAGCTCGTGATCTGGTTGGTGTATTTGCAGGTCGTGATGAACTCACCCAGGCTCTGCGCATTGACCAGGAAGCTCACGATGGGATTGGTGCCCTTCTGATACTTGTACAGATCGCGCATGGCGGAGCTTGCCTTGGCCTGCTGCTCGGGAAGCTTAGCCTCGATTTCCTCGATGCTTGCCTCATTGGAGTCAATCTGCTTTTGCAGGTCATCGAGTTTGGTGCGGGCGTCGTTGTAGGCGCTCGTGGCGGCTTCAATCTTCTGCTGGGCTGCGGAAAGCTGGTCCTGCGTTGCCTGCGAGGCGGCATACGCCGCAACGGGGGAGAGCATCGGCGTGGCCGTCAGCGCAACGGCGAGCGCGGCGCTCGTGATGATACGAGCCGGCTTCGACGCAATGAGCGCTGCGGTGCGATGATTCGAATGCTGCATCCAGTCCCTCTGCAATCAATCGTAGGTTATGGTTCGAACGGTATTCTACTACTGCTTTCGACCTCAACTTGAACCTTAAAGGTTCCAAAGGGTCAAGTTGAACTTGAGGCTTTGGCTTTGACCTGCAGTTATGACGAATTGTTGAGAAACCATAGAGTTCAACTTTAACGTTACAGGGCCCTGTTTGAGAGGAGTTTTGGGCTGTAAAAGCCATCTCAACGTGGGGTTTTATAACTACAGCGTGCCCTTCTGGCGAGCCTGCTCAATCTCTTCGAGGGCTTCGGCGGGGGTGAACGAACAGGTGCCGTCGCCGAGTTTGATTACCTGGATATCGTCGCCGGCGTAGACCTCTCCGCCCTTTAGTACCACGCCAAAAACGCCCTCGTGGGGAAAGATGCAGTCGCCGGCGAGATAGTAGATGGCACAGCGTGTGTGGCAGACCTTGCCGATTTGGCTGATTTCGACCAGGACATCGTTGCCAATCTTGAGCTGCGTTCCCAGGGGGAGCGAGAGCAGGTTGATGCCCTGGGTTGTGAAGTTCTCGCCAAAGTCGCCCTCGTGCACATCGAGCCCGCGCGTCTGCGCCGTCTGGATGGACTCTGCGGCCAAAAAGGAAACCTGACGGTGCCAATGCCCGGCGTGCGCATCGGAGGCGAGGCCAAACTGCTCGATGACGGTGTCGTGCCCGTCGGCGACGGGTGACTTACGCGTGCCTTTGTGCTCCGACGTGTTGATTGAGACGATACGGGCAGGCCCGTTGTAGGCGTCGTTTGCCGTGCACAGGGGAGCGGTCGCTTTCGCACGTTCCGCCAGCTCGCGCCTCGCGGCATTGAGGATGGGATTATCGGTCGGATGGTCTTGGGGCACGTGTGCGCCTTTCGCTCGAAGATGTCAATACGCTGAATCCTACAACAACGGTAGGTTCATTGCCCATTGTCATACAACGGTGAGCGCCGTCTTCGTGCTGGCCTTCGTGCTGGACGATTGCGTCGATTGCCATAGATACGGTGGAGCTTTGGGCGCCGGCGGCTTGGCACGCTAGAATAAATCAGTTGCGCAAAGACCGCCCGTTGTGTGGGCAGTTCATGATAGGAAGTTTCCATGGCATTGCAATTTACAGAGCGCGAGTTCATTCCCGTGCTGCTCGGTGGCGACATCAACGCCTATTCGGTGGCGCGCGCCTTCTACGAGGAGTACCAGGTCAAGAGTCTGGTCTTTGGCAAGTATCAGACGGGTCCCGCGTACCGCAGCCAGATTATCGACTACACGCCCAACGTGGATATCGATACCATGCCCGTGATGCTCAAAACCGTCAACGGCATTGCCCAAGCGCATACCGATAAGACGATTGTCCTTGTGGGCTGTGGCGACAACTATGTCGCTCTCGTGGCTCAAGCCAAGGATGCTCATGAGCTGGCGGATAACATCGTCGCTCCCTACGCGCCCTACAGCATGCTCGAACAGTGCCAGAAGAAGGAGATCTTCTACGAGCTGTGCGAGAAGCATGGCGTGCCCTATCCGCACACGTTTACCTTTGCCAAGGCGATGCTCAATGCCCAGGGTGAGGCGCCTGCCGAAGTGCTCGACCAGATCGATTTTCCCTACCCGATGATTCTGAAGCCTTCTGACGGCATCATGTGGTGGCAACATGAGTTCGAGGGCCAGAAGAAGGCCTATGAGATTGCCGACCGCGCCGAGCTGGAACAGGTCATTCGCGATTCGTATGCCAGCGGCTACACCGACGACCTGATCTTGCAGGATCGCGTGCCCGGCAACGACGAGTACATGCGCGTGCTCACCAGCTATTCCGACCGCAACGGTAAGGTCCGCATGATGTGCCTGGGCCATGTGCTGCTTGAGGAGCATCAGCCCCACGGTGTCGGCAACCATGCCTGTATCATTACCGAGCCCAACGACGAGCTCATGGGCGGCGTGCGCAAGCTGCTCGAGGACCTTCACTTTGTAGGCTATTCCAACTTTGACGTAAAGTACGACGAGCGCGACGGCTCGTTTAAGTTCTTCGATTTCAACACGCGCCAGGGCCGCAGCAACTACTACGTTACCAACAGCGGCTTTAACGTTGCCAAGTATGTGGTGGACGAGTATGTGTTCAACCGCCCGTTTGAGCCGGAGTTTGTGACGGCGCAGGACGAGGCCCTGTGGATGGTCGTCCCCATGGGCGTCGTCGACAAGTACGTCAAGGATCCCGAGCTGCGCGCTAAGGTGCATCGCCTGGACAAGGAAGGCAAGGGCGCCGACCCTTCGTTTATGAAGGGCGACTTTGTCTTTAACCGCTGGCTGCGCATGTGGCACACCAAGCTGCGCCACTTTAAGCTGTTCAAGACGTATTACAAGTAGATGAGCGCGGCGCCCGTCCGGTTTGCATCGGGCGGGCGCGGGTATGATACGCGCAATTGCGCAAGCGTCACCAAGGAGGCGGCGATGGAAAAGCTGGGAGTTATCGGCGGCATGGGCGCCGAGGCCACGTCGTATTACTACGACCAGGTGGTGCGCCACACGGCGGCCGCCTGCGATCAGGAACATATCGACATGGTGGTGCTCTCCAAGTCGACCATGCCCGACCGCACGCTGGCCATTAAGACCGGCGAGCATGCCAAGCTGCTGACGACCATGAAAGAGTGTGCCCAGGCACTCGAGTCGCTGGGCTGTGCGCACATTGCCATTCCCTGCAACACGTCACACTACTTCTACGACCAGATCCAGTCGTTTACGAAGGTGCCGATTATCCACATGCCGCGTGAGTCGGTTCGTTATGCCCTTGCGGGTGCGGTGATGGGGGAGTGCGAGTTCGATCCCAACCTGAGTATGCCGGCCGAGCCGGTGCACAAGATTGGCATCATGGGCACCGATGGCACCGTGGGCGCGGGCGTCTACGGCCGCGAATGTAAGGCTGCGGGTGTTGAGGTCGTCTATCCCAGCGAGAAACGTCAGAACGATGTGATGTCGCTTATCTACGATGATGTGAAGGCCGGACGTGAGCCCGATATGGATAAGTTCGACCGCGTGATGTGGGAGTTCGCCCGTAGCGGCTGCGACCGCGTCATTCTGGCCTGCACCGAGCTATCGGTGCTGCAGAAGTACCGAGAGATGCCCGAGATCACCCTCGATGCCATGGACGTCCTGGTGCGTGAATCCATCATCCGTAGCGGCGCTCCCTACCGCCTCTAGCTTCCGACCCGCCAAAAAGGGACAGGTTTATTTTGGTAGGTTTTATCTGGTGAAACAGTAAAGGCCCCGGCTCGTTTGGTGCGAGCCGAGGCCTTTTGCGTTGGGCGGTTGCTGTCGGTGGTGAACTAGAACAGGAAGCCGATGGCGATGAGGGCGATGCTGACGATGAGCACGGCGATGTCCAGGCCCTTGATGGGGTAGCGCTTGTACGAGCTGGTGCGCGTACGCAGATAGAAGCCGCGCTGTTCTGCCGCCAAGGCTGTGGCATCGGTCTTGCCCACGCTCGAGATGAGCAGTGGCACACACAGTGGCAGCATGAGCTTAAGCTTCTTGATGGGGTTCTTGGTGTCGTACTCGACGCCGCGTGCGGTCTGCGCCTCCATGATGGCGTTCATCTCCTGACCAAACACCGGCACAAAGCGCAGCGCCGTGGTAAAGGTGAAGGCATAGCGATACGGCACGTGCAGCACCTCGACGCAGGCGTTGGCAAGGTCGTTGAGCTTGGTCACCATGAGCATGAGGATGAGCGGTAACGCCACACCCAGCAGGCGCAGGCAGGCCTTCGATCCTGTGATGAGGCCCGTGTCGGTGATAAAGCCCCACACCACGTTGCCATCGCGCATAAAGGCCAGCTGGAGCACCAGCATGATAAGCGCGAGCGGAATCAGCAACTTGAGCAGCGAGAACAGACGGTCGACGACGCCGGCATAGGCACCCAGCGCAAGGGTGAGTGCCAAAAAGCCCAGCAGCGCCACGTAGGCGTCGGACAAGAAGATGCCGACGATGATGGCGGCGGCGAGGCCCAGTTTGACGACGGGGTTCAGGCGATGCAGCAGCGTGTCACCCGGCATGTAGTCGATGACGTTAACCACGGTGGACCATCTCCTTGGTAATTCGAACGACATCGGTGACCTCGCTCACCTGCGCAAAAGCGGGCGAGACGGAAGATGCCAGACGGCGCGAGAGTTCGATGACCTGGGGCGGCTCAACGTAGGCACGCTGCATGAGATCGATGTTCGAGAATAGCTCGTGCGTGCGGCCGCGGTCGAGGATGCGGCCGTCGGCCATTACCACGATGCGCTCGGCAAAGTCGGAGACAACTTCCATGTCGTGGCAGACCATGATAACGGCGCAGCCGCGCTCGGCCATGGTGCGCACGGTTTCCATGACGGTCATGCACTCGCGGTAGTCAAGGCCGCTCGTGGGCTCGTCGAGCACGACGATCTTGGGCTCAACCCTGTCTCTTATACACATCTGACGCTGCCGACGAAGCTAGAA
>CABSNL010000051.1 GCA_902479095.1 uncultured Collinsella sp.
TCTACACTTCTAGCTTCGTCGGCAGCGTCAGATGTGTATAAGAGACAGGCTACGAGCGTCAACGCGCGCAAGCTGAGCGCGCGGGCAGCTCGCAGGGACGAAGCTCGGGCGGCGGTGCGGCTGGTGCGCGCAGTGCCGGTCGCGGTGCCTGGGCCGCGGGCGCGACGCCGCCGGTGTCCGCACCGGTCGAGGAGGACCCGTACGACTACGTTCCGCTTGATGCCTATGGGGCCGCGCCGGTGGAGGTCGACGAGGATCTGCCGCCAATCGATGTGCCGGCGGGGATGGAAAGCGCTGCGCCCGTTGCCGATAGCTCAAGCGCGGCGGCAGCTCCGTCGATGCCGATCGTTTTGACCGATCTGGAGCGGAAATCCCTGGCGGGGGAGCGCGAACTGCTGACGATGCTCACGAGCTATCCCGATTTGTTCCGCACCTATGCCGATCGCATTTGTTCTATCGAGTGGGTCGACCCGCGTCACGAGTCCATTGCGTGGGCCGTGCTGGCGACGCCGCCGGGAACCGATCCTGCGGCATGCATGGATGCGGCGCGCGCGGTGTGTCCCGAGGCGGCATCGCTTGTCAGCGCCGGACGCATCTCGGCAACGAGTAAGCACCCGACCGAGACGAACATCGTCTTTATGCTCGATACGCTCGAGCTCTATACCATCAAACGTCGCATGCGAGCCGCGCAGGCCAAGTTGCGTCAGGACCGTTCACTCGACGATGAGGCCCGTCGGGTGCTGACGATGCAGGCGGTACAAGATTCACAGCGCCAGCGCGAGCTTCAAAAGTCGATCGGTGGCGTGGCCGATCCGTTCCGTTTGATCGGTTTGGAGACCGCGGGTGCCGATCAGGCCTAGATGTTGTGGTCAACCAGCGTATTCTCGCCTATATCCTGTCTTTATTTTGGGTATAGACGTTCATGTGTGTGCTAAAGTATTGAGTCCTGTGGACTACGAAGGGAGAATCTGTGCCAAAAAAGACTGAGAGCACGGGTACTGGGCTGGAATCCTACGTTGCAAAGCTCATGGGCAACGGCTCAAACAGGACTTCGGTAACCGAGGACGAGATTCAGGTCGCCCTGAAGGATATCGATGTTTCTGATGAGCAGCTCAACGCGGTGTATTCCGCGCTGCGCAACAGCGGCATCCAGATTATCTCCGCGAGCGGAAACGACGACGCCCCGATGGGCGTCGACGATGACGATAACGATACCGACGATTTCGACGATGACGAGCACGATTCCGGCTCGCTTGACGATCACGAGCTTAAGATGGCCCGCCAGGCCGATGCCGAGATGGGCTCTTCCAAGAGCAAGAAGAAGCGTACCGTGCGCACGTCTCGTTCGCGTTCGCGCGTGCGCGGCATCGATGCCTCCACGGTGATGCTGACCGGCGACCCGGTTCGTATGTACCTCAAGGAGATCGGTAAGGTCGACCTGCTGACCGCATCTGAAGAGGTCGATCTGGCCATGAAGATTGAGGCCGGTCTCGAGGCTACCGAGAAGCTCGAGGCTGCCGATGCAGGCGAGATCGAGCTCACCCGCGCCGAGATGCGTCGTCTTACGCGTATCGAGAACGTTGGTCTTGAGGCCAAGCAGGCGCTCATCAGCGCAAACCTCCGTCTGGTCGTCTCCATCGCCAAGCGCTATGTCGGCCGTGGCATGCTGTTCCTGGATCTGATCCAGGAGGGCAACCTCGGTCTGATCCGCGCCGTCGAGAAGTTCGACTACCAGAAGGGCTTCAAGTTCTCCACGTACGCCACGTGGTGGATCCGTCAGGCCATTACGCGCGCCATTGCCGACCAGGCCCGTACCATCCGTATTCCCGTGCACATGGTCGAGACCATCAACAAGCTCGTCCGCGTGCAGCGCCAGCTCCTCCAGGACCTGGGTCGCGACCCGACCCCTGAGGAGATCGGTGCCGAGATGGACATGAGTGCCGACCGCGTCCGCGAGATCCAGAAGATTTCGCAGGAGCCCGTGTCGCTCGAGACCCCGATCGGCGAGGAAGAGGATTCCCAGCTCGGCGACTTCATCGAGGACTCCCAGGCCATCGTTCCGCCCGATGCCGCCAGTTTCTCCATGCTGCAGGAGCAGCTCACCCAGGTGCTCGATTCGCTTGCCGATCGCGAGCGCAAGGTTATCGAGCTGCGCTTTGGTCTCGTTGACGGACATCCCCGCACGCTCGAGGAAGTCGGTCGCGAGTTTGGCGTCACGCGCGAGCGTATCCGCCAGATCGAGTCCAAGACCCTGGCCAAGCTCCGCCATCCCAGCCGCAGCAGCAAGCTCAAAGACTACATCGAGTCTTAGTAGTTACGGCGTTTTACCAAACGCCGTAACTGGTCGACGCTGCGCGGACACCAGAGCGACAACTTGTCATTCAAAGAGGACGGCATGACCAGAAGGTCTATGCCGTCCTCTTTTCATGCCAATTTGTTCGCTCTGGTGCCCGCTCGCTGGCATTGTCAAAACATCGGCGTTTCCGTTGCTGGTGCCGGCAGTTAGGCCGTCCCCAAGGGATCATGGCGAGAAAATTTCTTAAAAAAGTTCTTGCCCTTCGCCCAATCGTCCGTATAATAAACTTCGTTGCTTGAGAGCACGCACCTATTCCTCGGTAGCTCAATGGTAGAGCACGCGGCTGTTAACCGCGCTGTTGTAGGTTCGAGTCCTACCCGGGGAGCCAGGTTGTAAAACCCGTCGCTTATGCGGCGGGTTTTTTCATGCCGCGATCGCCGTTCGCGAACGTTACCGTATCAACATTTCGTGTCGAGGATGTAATCCCGAGGCCCGCCACCTCAACATGCCGCGGTCGTTGTAGAATAATGGAATGATTGCTCCCACGACATGGTGCCGCGAGCACCAAGAAAAGGAGATTCTTGTGTCTGAGACCATTAACGGCAGCCTGAGCGTCTCGAACGACGTTATTGCCGATATTGCCGGTTATGCCGCGATGACGTGCTATGGCGTTGTCGGTATGGCTGAGCAGCTCCAGGGCGCCGAGAGCGTGCGCCTGCTTGCCGGTCAGCGCCTCCGCAAGGGCGTGCTTGTCTCCGCCGACGAGAACGGCCTTGCGGTCGATCTTCACGTCGTGCTCGAGAACGGCGTCAACATGAAGTCCGTCTGCCACAATCTTTCGAGCTCCGTTGCCTTCACTCTGCAGGAGATCGCCCAGATCGATCCCGCCAGCCTTAAGATCGGCATCCATATCGACGCGCTCAAGAGCCGTCTGAACTAGCATCCGAAAACGGAGATTCAAATACCCATGATTGCAAAGACCATTCGCACCTGTTTTCCGATCGCTGCGGCTGCCGTTTCCGACAAGGCCGAGGAGATCAACAAGCTCAACGTCTTCCCCGTACCCGATGGCGATACCGGCACCAACATGTCGCTCACGCTCGCCTCGGTGACCAAGGAGCTCTCTGCCCTTCCCGCCGATGCCGATATGGAGGCCATCGCCGGTGCCATCACCCACGGCTCTCTCATGGGCGCTCGCGGTAACTCCGGCGTTATTACCTCGCAGATTCTTCGCGGCGTGGCCGAGGGCCTTGTCTCTGCCGACGAGCCTATTACGTCCGCCAACATTGCCTTCGCCTTCCGTCGTGCCGTCAAGGTCGCCTTCCAAGCTGTCCGCAAGCCCATCGAGGGCACGATCCTCACGGTCCTGCGCGATGTCTCGACCAAGGCCGATGAGTGCGAGAAGAAGAAGTTCTCGGCCGAGGATGCGCTCGATGCTATCGTCGTCGAGGCGTACCAGTCCGTCGCCCGCACACCCGACCTGTTGCCCGTTCTGAAGGAGAACGGCGTGGTCGACTCCGGCGCCTTCGGCTTTGCTATCTTCCTGGAGAACTTTGTTGCCGCCGCGCTTGGTCGCAGCACCGTGGTCGAGGATTTCTCCGCTATGTTTGACTCCGCCGGCTCTGCCCGCGATGCCGCTCTTGGCCGCGTTGAGATCGAGGCTAACGACGACTGGGAGGGCTCGGAGTTCCGCTACTGCAACGAGTTTCTCTTTAAGGCCGACGCCCCGTTTGACGAGGACGAATGCCTTAAGTTCCTAGGCTCCATGGGCGACTGTGAGCTGCTCGTGGGCGCCTATCCCGACTACAAGATCCATGTGCACTCCAATACCCCCAACCTGGTGCTCGAGCACATGCTGCAGCTCGGTCAGATCTATGAGGTCTTTATCCACAACATGGAGATGGAGGCCCACGACCGTACCGCTAAGATCCACGAGGATCAGGAAAAGGCCGCCGAGCCCGCCAAGGCGCTGGGCTTTGTCGCCGTTGCCGCCGGTTCCGGCGAGGCCGACATCCTCAAGTCCCTTGGCGTCGACGTGGTCGTCTCCGGTGGCCAGACTATGAATCCCTCGACCGCCGACCTGCTGGGCGCGGTGGACCAGGTCAACGCGACCTCGGTCATCATCTTGCCCAACAACGGCAACATCCGCATGGCCGCTGAGGCTGCTGCCTCAGCCTGCACCGACAAGAAGGTCGCCGTCGTTCCCACCAAGACCGTCCCGCAGGCCTTCTCCGCGCTGTTCGCAGTCCTGCCCGATTCCGAGCTCGAGGATGCCGTCGCCGCCATGGTCGACGCCATCAGTGAGGTCCGCGATGGTGAGGTCACCCGCGCCGTGCGCGACTCCAGTGCCTCTGACGGTTCTCCGATTCACTCCGGTGACGTCATGGGTATCATCGCCGGCTCCATCGACGTGGTCGGCTCCGACGTGAAGCAGGTCACGCTCGACTGCATCAACCGCATGCAGGAGGAAGAGGAGGGCGACGCGCTGACGATTCTGGCCGGCGAGGAGCTGTCCGATGAGGCCTTCCAGGAGATCGTCGACGCCATCGAGGAAGCTCAGCCCGACTTGGAGATTGACGCCCATCGTGGCGAGCAGCCGCTCTATCCCGTGATCTTCTCGATCGAGTAGGCATCTGCCCATGTCCGAGCTCTGCTCCGTGCCGCGCGTCTCGGAGCGCTTTGCCCAGAGCAATGCGCTCGACGAGGATATCGCGCGACTCAAATATGTTTCGGGTAAACGTGAGGAGGCCCTTCGCCGTTTGGGAATTCGGACGGTGGGGGACCTCCTTCTCCATATCCCTCATCGATACCTCGACTTTACCCGTTCGTGGTCCATCGAGATGGCGCCCATCGGCACCGTGTGCACCATCATCGCCACGGTCGATCGCATCGTCCAAAAGCAGCCGCGTCCGCGCATGCAGGTGACCGAGGTCTCGCTTGTTGACGAGACGGGCGTGCTGCAGGTTGCCTTTTTCCGCCAGCCCTGGATTGCCCAGCAGCTTAAGCAGGGCGACCGCCTGGCCGTGATGGGCAAGGTCGAGTTTGCCTACGGCTTTAAGCAGATGGCCTCGCCGCACTTTGAAAAGCTCGATGACGGGCGTGCTGCGGGCACCATCCTTCCGGTCCATTACGTGAGCGATGGCGTGAGCCAGGCGTGGATGCGCCGCATCGTAAGCGGCGCGCTCGAGGTCGTCGGCAATCCGTTCGATCCGATTCCCGCGCCGCTGCGCGCAAAGCGGAAGCTCATGAGCAATGCCCGCGCGTTGCGTTCGATCCACTTTCCCTCGAGCATGGCTGAGCGCGACATCGCACGCCGGCGTCTTGCCTACGAGGAGTGCCTCTACCTGCAGCTGGCGCTGCGCCTGCGCAACGACGGCGGCCTGGTCGAAGTCGCTTCCTACGCCCATGCCGCGGGCGAGCACCTGGCAGCGCTCAAGGAAGCCCTGCCGTTTTCGCTGAGTGACGAGCAGGAGGCCGCATTCCAAGACATTCTGCACGACATGTGCGATGGCGGGCGCGTGATGAACCGCCTGCTGCTGGGCGACGTCGGTACCGGCAAGACGGCCGTCGCCGCCTGCGCGCTAGCTGTGGCTGCCGATAGCGGCACGCAGGCCTGCGTTATGGCGCCCACGGGCGTGCTGGCGCGCCAATATGCCGATAAGACCGGCCCTCTGCTCTCGCAGGCCGGCATGTCCTGGGCGCTTCTGACGGGCGCCACGCCGGCCGCAGAGCGCGAGCGCATCCATGCCCAGCTGGAATCGGGCGAGCTTGACGTGCTCTTTGGCACCCATGCGGTGCTTTCGGATAACGTTGCGTTCAAGCATCTGTCGCTTGTTGTCATCGACGAGCAGCACCGCTTTGGCGTTGGCCAGCGCAACGCCCTACGCGCGAAGGGCCCCGGTGCCGATTTGCTCGTTATGACCGCAACGCCCATCCCGCGTACGCTGGCGCTTTCGGTCTACGGCGATCTGGATACGAGCATCATCCGCCATCGGCCCGTCCCTGGCGCTGGCGTGACGACACGCGTGCTCACCGAGTCGAGCCGCGACCTCGCCTATGGCGCCATCCGCGAAGCGCATGAAAAAGGTCAGCAGGCCTACGTGATTTGCCCGCTCGTGGAGCCGAGTGACTCGGCCGATGAGTTGGAGGACGTGCCCGGTATCGCCCGCGACGAGGAGGGCCGCGTGACGGTCCCCGTGCCGCTGCATGATACGGCGGCCGAGCTCGACCGCCTGCGTCTGGCGCTGCCGGGTCTCACTATCGAGCGCCTCCACGGCCGCATGCCAGCGGGGGAGAAGGACCAGGTTATCGATGCCTTCAAGCGTGGCGAGATTGACGTGCTCGTCTCGACTACGGTGGTCGAGGTGGGCGTTGACGTGCCCAACGCCACCGTCATGGTCATCGAGAACGGCGAGCGCTTTGGTTTGGCTGCCCTGCACCAGCTGCGCGGCCGCGTGGGCCGTGGCGGCGTGTCGGGCACCTGCCTGGTCATGACGCATTCCAAGGGCAACGGCGGCGCTTCGGCAGCGCAAGATCGTCTCCAGTCGCTCGAAAAGACCTCGGACGGCTTTACGCTCGCCCAGATGGACCTGCGCCTGCGCCACGAGGGCGAAATCCTGGGGTACCGTCAGCACGGTGGCGTGACCTTGCGCTTTGTGGACCTGGATGCCGATGAGGACCTTATCGAATGGGCCCATTTGGACGCGGTCGAGCTCTTGCGGTATGCTTGCAACCTTGACTCTGTGGCGACGCGTCCCTTGCGCGAGGCGGTCGCCATGCGTTATCGACATATCTTTAAGGAGGTCAGCGGAGGATGAGAATCATCGGCGGCGAATGGCGCGGTCGTAAGATCGAGGAGCCCCGTGGTCGCGATGTCACCCGCCCCACGACTGATCGCGTGCGCGAGGCGTGCGCATCTATGGTCATGTCGGCATTCGATTTCGATTTGGACGAGGTTCGTGTGCTGGACGCCTTTGGCGGCTCCGGTGCCTTAGGGTTAGAGATGCTCTCTCGTGGGGCCCGCTCGCTCACGACGTTTGAGATCGATCGCAACGCCGCGCGGCTCATTACCAAGAATATCGAGTCGCTCTGCCGTGACCGTGCGCGTTGGCGTGTGGTCACGGGCGACATGCTGGCAAGTGCCTCGCGCGGTCGTGTACCGGGCGGCCCCTTTGATTTGGTCCTGCTCGACCCGCCCTATGCTTTTGGTGCCGAGCCGGTCGAGGAAATGCTGCAGAACCTGGCTCAGCAGGGTCTGCTTGCGCCTGGCGCTTATGCCCTGTTTGAGCATGCCTCCGCCGATGCGGGCGCGCATCCGGCAGGCTTTGAGACTGTACGTGAGAAGCGCTACGGCATTACCTCGGTCGACCTGCTTCGTTGGGTCGGCGATGACGACGGTGAGGACGATAGTGCCGTCACCGATGCCGATAACAACGATGCCACGACGTTTCAGGAGGACGCCCATGAATGACACCATCAACCGCGTGATCGTCCCGGGCACCTTCGATCCCATCACGTTTGGCCATATCGATGTGATCCGCCGCGCCCGCCGCATCTTTCCCAGTGTGATCGTCGCTGTTGCAGAGTCGCAGGGTAAAAACGGTGTGGGCACCACGTTTATGCTCGATGAGCGCGTGGCGCTGGCCCGCGAGGCGCTCGGTAATATCGACGGCGTCGAAGTCCTGCCCTTTACCGGCCTCTTGGTCGACTTCGCTCGTGAGCAGGGGGCGGGGGCCGTGGTCAAGGGCCTGCGCGCCATGACCGACTTTGAGTATGAGCTGCAGCAGGCCGACCTCAATTATCGCTTGGATAGCGAGCTGGAGTCCATCTTTGTCATGAGTGCTCCGCAGTACGGTTACATCTCGAGCTCGGTCGTTCGCCAGATCGCCTCGCTCGGCAGCGATGTATCGACGTTTGTGCCGCCCAACGTGGTCGAAGCGCTCAGACATCGCTTTTCGTGACGTTTTTTATTGCCTGGTGGCATGTGGTAAACTAGCACGATGATATGTTACCTATGAAAGGAGACCGGATGCCGGGCGAGAATTTTCCTGGCGATAGGATCGTCAGCTTGGTCGATGAGCTCGAAGGGCTGATCGAGGAAGCCAAGCCGCCTTTCGGCAAGAACGCTCAGTTCAAGGTCATCGACGCCGACGTGTTCTTCAATATCCTCGACGAGATCCGCATGAGCTATCCCGAGGAGTGGCAGAAGTCCCGCCGTATCCTTAAGGAGCGCGAGGAGCTTATGGCTTCCGCCGCCGCTCAGGCTGATTCCATCATCGCCGACGCTCAGCAGCAGGCCCTCACCATTGCCGGTGAGCAGGAGATCGTCCGCCTTGCGCAGCAGCAGGCCGACGACATCCGCGATCGTGCCCAGCAGTACGAGCGCGAGACGCGTTATGCTGCCGAGGACTACGCGGAGCAGGTCTTTACGCACCTGGAGGAGAACCTCAAGAGCCTGACTGGCACCGTTACCCGTTGCCGTCAGCAGCTCAACGAGGGTGCCGCCCAACAGAATGGTCAGTGGTAATGGCTGAGTTTCCGAGCGTTACCGTCGATCTTTCCGAGCAGCTCGAGTTTCCTGGAGATTCGTATCCGCTGACCGGTAAGGTCGATGTCGCCACCTACACGGTGGGCGAGAAGGAGTACCAGCTTCAGGACGGCATCGACTACGACGTTGTCTTTACCAATGCCGGTACCGGTGTCTTGCTCACGGGCATGGTCCGCGCGCACGCCACCGGCGAGTGCGACCGTTGCCTGGAGCCCGCCTCGTTTGATATCGCCGGCGAGATCGAGGAGTTCTACCTCTTTGAGGAGCCCGAGGATCCCGAGGCCTACGAGGACGGCTACGAGCTCCTGTGTGAGGACCGCATCGTCGATCTGGGTGAGCCCATCAACGACGCGGTCGTCATGGACACGCCGTTTGTGGTGCTCTGCAGGCCCGATTGCCGCGGTCTGTGCCCCACATGCGGTTGCAATCTCAACGTCGAGCAATGCGATTGCGCCGCCCAGGCAGAGGCAGAATGGGCCGCTGCCACGGAAAATCCATTTGCAGCATTGAAGAATCTCAAGCTTGATGAGTAAAACTGTGGTAGTATCGCTACTTGCGCGTAATCGCCACACTGGATAGTTCATAAGGAAGGTCACTATGCCCGTACCTAAACAAAAGCAGGGTCGTATCCGCACTCACACCCGTCGTTCCGCCAACATGAAGATCTCGGCTGCGGCTCAGTCCACGTGCCCCCGTTGCGGCGCTGTCAAGCTTCCGCACCACGTGTGCCCCAGCTGCGGTTTCTACAAGGACCGCGAGGTTATCGTTACCGAGTAACGGTATACTCTGGATGCGATGCCGTTCCAAATGGAACCACAATGGCCGGCTCAATGAGTCGGCCATTTTTGTATAAGGAGCATGAATATGAGTAACGTTCGCGTTTGTGTAGACGTTGTGGGCGGAGACGAGAAACCTCAGGTTGTTCTCGATGGTATCGAGGCTGCACTTGCCGCCGATCCCGATATCGAGGTCTTGGCAGCTGGCCCCGCCGAAATCGTCAATCCCTTTGCCGCTTCCCATGCACGTGTTGAGGCCCTTGAGGCACCTGACGTTATCGCCATGGATGACGATCCCATTCGCGCCGTGATGACCAAACGCAAGTCGTCGATCGTGCTGTCGTGTCGCGCCATCAAGAAGGGTAATGCGGACGCGTTCTTCTCTGCCGGCTCCACCGGCGCCATGACCGCCGCCGCCACCGCCTATGTGACGCCGTTTAGGTATCAGGCCGAAGGCAAGAAGCAGCCGGTGCGCCCCTGTCTGACCAATGCGCTGCCCAATCGCGCCGGCGGTCTGACGGTGCTGTGCGATATGGGCGCCAACCCCGATGTCGAGGTTGACGATATGGTACGTTTTGCCCAGATGGGTAGCGCCTATGCCCGCGTCGTCCTGGGCATCGAGCATCCCCGCGTGGGCCTGCTTGCCAACGGCACCGAGGACGAGAAGGGCTCCAACTTTACCAAGGCCTGCTTCCCGTCCATGAAAGCCGCCGTTCCCGGCTTTGTTGGTAACTGCGAGGGAACGGACATCACCTCAGGTAACTTCGATGTCGTCGTTGCCGATGGCATGTCGGGCAATATTGCGCTCAAGGCCACCGAGGGCGCTGCCAAGTTTTTACTGCAGGAGCTCAAGGGCGCCTTTATGTCTTCGCTCGGCACCAAGATTGCCGCGCTGCTCATCAAAAAGCAGATGCGCGAGATTAAAGCCAAGCTTTCGGGCGACGCCAAGGGCGGCGCGATTCTTTTGGGCCTGCGCGGCGTGGTCCTGATCGGCCATGGCGCCACCTCGGTCGAGGCTGTTAGAAACGGTACGCTCGCGGCGGCCGAAGCCGTGCGCGCCGGGCTGGTCGAGAATGTCGCCAACTCTATGGACGGTATCGTTTTATAAGAGCGAGTAAGAGTGCTGTTATGTGCTTCGCGGCGCACGTCGTGGGGTAGAATCAGAACCGTGTCTTGGTACCGCCCGGGCGGTACCATTCTTTTGGTATTCATGCACTATGAGAGGAAGCGCTATGGACCGCTCCGAAATCTTCGACAAGATCGCCGAGGTCGCTGCTGACGTTCTAGGCGTCGATGTTGCCGAAATTAGCGAGGAGACCACCTTTGACGACCTCGATGCCAACTCGCTCGAGCGCCTGCAGCTGGTTACGGCTATCGAGGACGAGTTCAACCTCGAGATCGATGACGAGACCCTGCTCTCGCTCAACTCTGTCGCCGACGCCGTCGACGCTATCGAAGCTGCCAAGGAGGCCTAAGTCTTGGCTTTATCCGACCGACTTACGCGCGCCCAGGAAATCCTGGGCCACGAGTTCAACAATAAGGTGCTGCTGCGCGCGGCGCTTACGCATCCCTCGGCAGTCGAGGGCCAGCCGGTTTCTGCCAGCTATGAGCGCCTTGAGTTCTTGGGCGATTCCATTTTGGGCGCTGTGGTCGCACGCTCCCTGTTTGAGTCCTATCCGGAGTTTGACGAGGGCAAGCTCACGCGCTTGAAGGTGTCGCTTGTCTCGGGCGCTACGCTGTCCGAGGTTTCTCACGAGCTGGGCATCGACGACATCATCATCTTTGGTGCCTCCGAGACCGGTACCGGTGCGCGCGGCCTGCATTCGGCCCTCGAGAACGTCTATGAGTCGCTCGTGGGCGCGCTGTACCTGGATGCCGGCTGGGACGTTGCGGCGGAGTTCATTCACCGTACGCTTAAGCCGCATTTGGCTTCCGAGCGTGCCGAGCATCCTGCGAACCCCAAGTCGTTTTTGCAGGAGTGCGTGCAAGCCGACGGTCACGAACCTCCGGCGTACAAGCTCGTTGGCTCCGAGGGCCCGGCGCATGCGCCCACATTTACCGCTGTGGTTTTGATCGATGGTATTCGCCAGGGTCGCGGCTCCGGCTCCTCAAAGAAGGAGGCCGAGGGAGCTGCCGCGCTCGAAGCGCTCGACCGCATGGGTTACACCACCAACGGCGTGATTCTGAACAAGAAGCACGTGTAAGCGAGGAACCGTGTATCTCAAGTCCCTCACGCTCAAAGGGTTCAAGTCGTTTGCCGACCGCGCCCATATGACGTTTGAGCCAGGCCTGACCGTCATCGTCGGTCCCAACGGCTCGGGAAAATCGAACATCTCCGACTCCATCCTGTGGGTCCTGGGCGAGCAGAGCGCCAAGCAGTTGCGCGGCCAGGCCATGGAGGATGTCATCTTCTCGGGCTCGTCAGCGCGCAAGCCGGTGGGTGTCGCTGAGGTCACACTGGTGCTTGATAACTCGGACCATATGTTGCCCGTCGACTTTGACGAGGTCGCCATCACCCGTCGCATGTATCGCTCGGGCGAAAGCGAGTACCTCATCAACTCGAGTCCGTGCCGCCTGATGGACATTCAGGATATCCTGCACGATTCGGGCCTGGGCAAGGATACGCATTCCATCATCAGCCAGGGCAAGCTCGACGACATTTTGCAGAGCCGCCCCGAGGAGCGCCGCGCCCTCATCGAGGAGGCCGCCGGCATATCCAAGCACAAGCGCCGCAAGGAGCGTGCGCTCAAAAAGATTAAGTCGATGGACGAGCACCTGATGCGTGCCCGCGACATCAATAAGGAAATCGCCCGTCAGCTGCGACCGCTGGAGCGTCAGGTCGATCGTGCGCGCAAGTACAAAGAGCTGTCTTCGCGCGCGAACGAGCTTACGCAGATGCTGGCCGTCGACGAGCTGCGTTCGCTGCAGTCGCAGTGGAACGACCTGGAGAGCCGCTCCAAGGAGGGCGCTGCCGAGCTGGAGCTTGCGCAGTACCGCATGGGCGAAAAGGAGCGCGAGCTCGAGAAGCTCCAGGTCATGCTCGAGGAAAAAGGCCTGTTTGTGGGCGACCTGGGCGAGCAGCGCCGCCATATGCAAGACGTGGTCGGCCGCATTAACTCTGACATGCGCCTGCTCGAGGAAAAGGGTCACAACATGGTGTCGCGCCTGTCTGACATGCGCGGGCAGATTTCGAGCTCCGAGCATCAGCGTCGTCGCGTGGTCGAGGAGCTCGAGGACGCGCGTGCGCAGCTTGAGGAAGTGACCGGTGCGCATATGCAGGCCCAGGAGGACGTTGACGCCGCTGGTCCTGCCGCCGCTGAGCTCCACGAGCGTCGCGTTGCGCTCGACAATCAGATTTCGCAGCTCACGCGTGAGCAGCGCGATGTGCAGCGCGTGGCCGATAACGCCGCGCTCGAGTTCGCCAAGGTGAAGGACTCGCTGAGCAATGCCGAGGTCGAGGACAACATGTATGCCTCGCGCCTGGAGCAGATTGACGAGCAGCTCGAGGAGGTCACGGCCTCGCTCGAGAGCCGTCGCGACCGCGCCGAGGAGCTTGAGGGCGCTCTTGAGGAAGCGCGCCAGGCTCAGGTCGATGCGCGTGAGGCCACCGAGACGGCACGCGCGGCCCTGAAGGACCTGCGTGCCCGCGAGAGCGAGGCGCGCAACAAGTTGTCCGAGGTGCGCTCGGAGCTTTCCAGCCAAAAGAAACTCGATGCCCGCATGGCCGACAGCTCGCCGCTCGTGAGCCGTCTGGTGGGTGCGCTGGGCGACGATGTCTCGGGTCGTCTGGGCGATGTGCTCGAGGCACCTCGTGAGCTTGAGGGCCTGGTTGAGCAGCTGCTCGCCGGCGATATCGATGCCCTGTTGTTCGATAACGCTGCCGCACTTGAGCGCGCCGGTCGCGCTGCGCTGGACCAGAAGAAGGCCTCGGGCGAGGCGCTGCTGGTGGCGCGCAGCGTGAGTGGCTCTGCGGCTGCCGAGGGTGCCGCCGGTACCCGTCTTGTTGATCGTCTGTCCGTGCGTGCGGGCTACGGTCCGGTCGTCGAGGCATTGCTCGGCGACTATTACGTGGTCGATGACTTGGCTGCCGCGCTGTCCGCGCCGGTCGTTGATGGCGTGACCTATGTGACTCCCGATGGCGCACGCGTTGCCTGCGGCGGCCTGGTTCGCGTGGGGCTTGATGCCGGCGAGGCTTCGGGCGCTCTGGAGCGCAAGCGTCGTATCCGCGAGCTGGAGGGCCTGGAGCCTGATCTTACTGCCGCGTTTGAGCATGTTTCTGATCAGGTCGTCGAGGCCAATGCGGCCGTCGAGGAGGCGCGCGCCGCCGAGGGCGATGCCGCCGGCGAGATTGCCCGTCTTGAGGGCGAGCGCCGCTCGCTGCTCTCTGAGATCGGCCGCCTGGAGCAGAGTGCCAACAATGCCGAGGTCGAGCGCGTGCGCATTTCCAAGCGCCGCGAGCAGGCCGCAGAGGCCGTTCGTGCCGCACGTCCGCGCGTGGACGAGCTCACTCGTTCGCGTGACGAGTCCCGTGCGCAGGCGAGCGACTTAGGCTTGCAGATTGCCGAGGCCAACGACGAGCTCGATCGCGTGCGCCGTGACGATTCTGAGGCAGCCGGTAAGCTCGCCGACGCCAAGGTGCGCCTGGCCCAGACGAGCGAGCGTCTTCGTTCTCTGAGGAGCCGCGTGCCCGACCTGGAGCATCGCCTGGAGGGCATCGACCGCCGTATCCGCGGAACACGCCAGGCCTCGCGCTCGCTTGAGCTGCTGCGCCTTCGCGTCGATCCCATGCACGAGCGCTATTCTGCCCTGTTGGAGCGCGCCTCGGACTGGGCTGCGCGCCTGCGCGATCAGGCTTCGCTCGAGGAAGCGGACTCGGCTTCGCTTAAGAAGACCATCGAGGACGCCAAGACCGAGGTCGCCCGCGCCAAAGAGAGGGTCGATGCTGCCGCCACGACGCAAAATGAGTTCAAGGTGGCGCGCGGCAAGCTCGAGGTGCAGGTCGAGGCTGCCATCAAGGCCATCACCGCTGACGCTGTCTCTTATACACATCTGACGCTGCCGACGAAGCTAGAAGTGTAGA
>CABSNL010000052.1 GCA_902479095.1 uncultured Collinsella sp.
ATCTACACTTCTAGCTTCGTCGGCAGCGTCAGATGTGTATAAGAGACAGCATTCCCTCTGATGACCTCAAGGGCCGTATCATCGGTCGCGAGGGTCGCAACATCCGGACCTTCGAGCAGGTTTCCGGCGTCAACCTCGTGATCGACGACACGCCCGAGACCGTCGTTCTTTCGAGCTTCGACCCGGTCCGTCGTGAGACCGCCCGTGTCGCCCTCGAGAACCTCATCGCCGACGGCCGCATTCACCCCGCCCGCATCGAGGAGATGTATCACAAGGCTGCCGACCTGGTTCAGCAGCGCGTGCGCGAGGCTGGCGAGCAGGCTGCCTTCGATACCGGCATCCACGACCTGCATCCCGAGATCGTCAAGACCCTTGGTGCCCTGCGCTACCGTACCTCGTTTGGCCAGAACGTGCTTCAGCACTCCCTCGAGGTCTCTGATCTGTGCGGCGTGATGGCTTCCGAGCTTGGCCTGGACGTTGTGACCGCCAAGCGCGCCGGCCTGCTTCATGACCTGGGCAAGGCAATCGACCACGACGTCGAGGGCCCGCATGCCGTCATCGGCGCCGAGCTTGCCCGCCGTTATGGCGAGAAGCCCGTTATCGTCCACGCTATCGAGGCTCACCACGCCGATGTTGACCCCAACACGGTGCTCGATGTCTTGGTACAGGCCGCCGATGCTGTCTCTGCCTCTCGCCCCGGTGCCCGTCGCGAGTCTGCCGAGAACTACATCAAGCGTCTTGAGAAGCTCGAGGAGATCGCCAACTCCCATGACGGCGTCGAGCGTACCTATGCCATGCAGGCTGGTCGCGAGGTCCACGTCATGGTTCAGCCGGACAAGATCTCCGATGCCCAGTCCACGGTCCTGGCTCACGATATCGCCCATCAGATCGAGGAAGAGATGGAGTATCCCGGTCAGGTGCGCGTCGTCGTGATTCGCGAGAGCCGCGCTGTCGATATCGCTAAATAACATGAGCGACGCGAACGAGCTCATCTCATTTATCGCGTCGATGTCGGGGGAGGGCAACCTTCGCGTCGAGGAGAACCTTGGCGAGGGGTATGTCCGCCTCCGCGTTTCGGAGGCCGAGCGGCGCCAGGCAAAGCATGACATTCAGCATGTCGAGGATATCGTCATCGAAATGCTCCGTAATGCTCGCGATGCCGGCGCCGACAAGGTCTATCTCGCCACGACCAAGGAAGATGGCGTCCGCACGCTTGTCTTTCTGGATAACGGGTCGGGCGTTCCGCAGGATATGCAAGAGCGAATCTTCGATGCCCGCGTTACCTCCAAGCTCGAGAGCATGAAGATGGACCGTTGGGGCGTTCACGGTCGTGGTATGGCATTGTTTTCGATCAAGCAGAACACCGACGAGGCCCGTGTGGTCACGTCTGGTGTCGACCTTGGCTCGGCCTTTAAGGTGAGCGTTGCGGCCGACCGCCTCAGTGAGCGTGCCGATCAGTCCAGCTGGCCCCAGGCCGTCAAGGATGAGGACGGACGTTATGTCTGTGCTCGCGGCCCGCATAATATTATTCGCGCTGCTTGTGAGTTTGCGCTCGAGGAGTTGCGTGGTTGCGATGTCTATCTTGGTTCTCCGTCTGAGATTGCCGCGACCCTTTATGCTCAGGCGTCAAGTAGGCTCGATACGTCTCGTCTCCTGTTTATTGATGACGAGAGCGAGCTTCCGGTTGTCGATCGTTTAGGCCTTGCCTCTGATGCCGAGGACTTTATCCGTATCTGCTCGGGTTTGGGTCTTGAGATGTCCGAGCGCACGGCACATCGCATTTTGGCAGGGCAGATTAAGCCCGTTCGCGGTGTGACCGCGCGTCTGCTGCGCGAGCGTGATTCGTCCTCGCATGCGCCGGCTCCTGTCGATCTCGCGAAGGATCGTCGCGGGCTACGTATTGCCAAGGATGACATGGCACAGTTTTCGCGTGCTGTGGAGCGGGACTTCAATGACCTTGCCGCCAGGTACTATCTCAACCTTTGCGGCGACCCAAAGATTCGTGTTTCGCGTGATCGAATCACTGTGACTTTCGATCTTGCCAAAGAGGAATAGTGCCTTTACCGAGTCCACTCGGTACGATACAGTTATTGCAGTTAAAACGTACTTTTAAACGCAGGAGTTTCTTCATGGATTGCCTGAAGGTATCAAGCAAATCATCGCCCGCGTCCGTTGCCGGCGCCATCGCCGGCATGGTCAAGGATGGTGTACCCGTCAACATCCAGTGTGTCGGCGCCGGTGCGGTCAACCAGGCCATTAAGGCCGTTGCCATCGCGCGCGGTTTTTTGATTCCAACCGGTTTTGATATTTCCTGCGCGCCCGTGTTCTCCGACATTCTCATTAACGGGGAGTCGCGCACGGCCATCCGCCTTTCTATCTACGTTCACCAGATCAATCGAGCTGCTATGGATAACGTCGTCATGGATGATGTTAAGCCTGTGGCATAGCTTCTGCTAGCCTCGTTTCGCTCCCCAACGTTAGGACTTATGCACATGGATCAGCGTTCCGTACGCGATATTCTTGCCGGTAAAACCTACTTTATCCGCACCTTTGGCTGCCAGATGAATCAGCACGACTCTGAGCGCGTGAGCGGTCTGCTCGATTCGTATGGTTGCCTCATGGCGCTCGATCTTGAGCATGCTGATATCGTTGTCTTCATGACATGCTGCGTGCGCGAGGCCGCCGATACTCGCCTGTACGGTCAGTGCAATTCCTGCAAAAGCCTGCCGCCTTCGCCTTCGGGCAAGCGTGTGGTTGCCGTGGGCGGCTGCATCGCGCAGCGTGATGGCGAGGGACTGCTCACCAACGTCGATAACGTCAATGTCATCTTTGGCACGCATTCTATCGCACATGTGGCCGAGCTCATTGCCGAGGCGTTCCTTGACGGCAAGCGTCATATCCGCACCAATGAGCATGAGGATACGGATGCCATGAGCATGCCGTGGCATCGAGAGACCCAGTATCACGCTTGGGTGCCCATCATGACGGGCTGCAATAATTTCTGCACCTATTGCATCGTGCCGTACGTGCGCGGTCGCGAAAAGAGCCGCCCCTTCGAGGAGATTGTCGACGAGGTGATCGGTTTGGTGCGCCAGGGCGTGCGTGAGATTACGCTGCTGGGCCAAAACGTTAACTCATATGGTCGCGATCTGTTTGGCAAGCCGCGTTTTGCCGATCTGCTGCGTGCCGTGGGCGATACGGGTGTGGAGCGCATCTTCTTTACGTCTTCGCATCCCAAGGACCTGTTGCCCGAGACCATCGACGCCATGGCCGAGACGCCTGCCGTTATGCCGCAGCTGCACTTGGCCGTCCAGTCAGGTTCGACGCGGATCCTCAAAGAGATGAATCGCCGTTATACACGTGAGGACTATTTGGGCCTGGTCGATCGCATTCGCAACCGTATGCCCGATATCGCGCTCTCGACCGACATTATCGTTGGCTTCCCAGGCGAGACTGAAGAAGACTTTGAGCAGACGCTCTCGCTTGCCGAGACGGTCCGCTATGCCCAGGCCTATACCTTCATCTATTCCAAGCGCGCCGGTACCCCGGCCGCAGAGATTGACGATCCTACGCCGCATGAGGTTATTCTCGAGCGTTTCAACCGCCTGGTTAAGGTTATCGAGACCACGGCACACGAGTATAACCAGGGTGAGCTTCATACTGTGGTGCCTGCGCTCATTGAGGGAACGAGTAAAAAGAACGACGCGGTCCTGCTTGGCAAGAGTCCCAAGAATCAGACCGTGCATGCGCCTATCCCCGAGGGTTACAGCATCGATCAGCTTGTTGGCAAGATCGTTGATGTTGACGTTGACGTTGCCAAGACCTGGTATTTGTCTGGTTCCGTTGTAGGCGAGCCGCGCTAATGGTTTCTTCCGAGGCAGGTCTTTCCGCCGTTGCGATCGTCGGTCCGACGGCGGTTGGTAAGAGTGATGTTGCCGACCGTTTGGCCGCTCGTCTTTCGTCCGAAGTGCTGTCGTGCGATGCGATGCAAATCTATCGCGGCATGGACATCGGTACCGCAAAGATGGCGCCCGATGAGTGTACGGCGCCGCTGCGTCTCGTCGACATTGTAGAGCCGGGTGTGGCATATTCTGCTGCGCTTTATCAGGCTGACGCTCGCGCGCATGTTGAACGTCTCCTTGGTTCGGGTCGCCTGCCGGTTTTTTGCGGAGGTACGGGGCTGTATCTCAAGGCCGCCCTCGATGAGATGGATTTTCCCTCGGGCGAGCTTGTGGACGATCGTCGCGCGGGGTATCAGGAACTTGCCGAACGCATAGGCGAGGAAGCGCTGCACGCGCTGCTTGCCGAGCGTGACCCCGAGTCCGCTGCGGTCATCCATCCCCATAATGTTCGCCGCGTGATTCGCGCGCTCGAAATGCACGATGATGGTGTGTCCTACGCGCAGCAAAAGTCGCAGTTTAGTGTTCCGCGCGAGCATTATCATGCCCTATGGTTTGGTCTGACGCGTAATCGCAAGGTGCTCTACGAGCGCATTAACCTGCGTGTCGATATGATGTTTGAGCAGGGTCTTGTCAATGAGGTCCGCAGTCTTATGGGGCAGGGGCTGGGAGATGCCCTGACGTCGATGCAGGCAATTGGCTATAAAGAGATCATCGATGCTTTCAATGGCTTGATAAGCATGGATGAGGCTCGCGAACTCATCAAGATGCGTTCGCGTCGCTATGCCAAACGTCAGCTTTCGTGGTTTAAGCGCGATGACCGTATCGTGTGGTTTGATATGGACGAGTTTACGATCGATGAGGTCGTTGAGGACATCCTGCATCGTATTGAGGCTGCCTAATGGCCCGTTTCCCCCTTGTTCCCACGGCACCCGAGCCCGAGCGTGCCATATTAGTTGGTGTTGAGTGGCGCGACAATGCATGGCCGCTCGATCGCTCGCTTGATGAGCTGGAGCGTCTTGCCCACACGGCTGGTGCCCAGTGCGTGGCACGCTTGTCACAGCGTTTGGTAAAGCCGTATCCTAAATCGTTTATCGGTTCCGGTAAGGTTGAAGAGCTGTGCGGCCTGGTGCATCGCATGGATGCCGATGTCGTTATTTTTGACGACGACCTGACGCCCTCGCAGCAATCCTATTTGGAGAAAGCCGTGGGCGAGCCGGTAAAGATTATCGATCGTACGGCACTGATCTTGGATATCTTTGGCCTGCATGCTCAGACGCGTGAGGGACGCCTACAGGTACAGCTGGCACAGCTTCAATATCTGTTGCCTCGTCTGCGTGGCATGTGGAGCCATCTCGCCAAGGAACAGACGCGCGGCGGCATCGGCTCACGCTTTGGTCAGGGTGAAAGCCAGCTCGAGGTCGACCGTCGCCTTATTCGTAATAAGATCGCTGCGCTTCGTCGTGAGCTCAAGCAGGTTGAACAGCGTCGCGATGTTCAATCCAAGAGCCGCATTGAGTCACCGGCGTTTCGCGTCGCGTTAGCCGGTTATACCAATGCCGGTAAATCGACGTTGCTCAATCGTCTGACCGGCTCTACGGTACTTTCGCAGGACAAGCTGTTTGCTACGCTCGACCCGACGACGCGCTCGTATCGTCTTCCCGGCGGTCGCGGCATGACCATTACCGATACGGTCGGCTTTATTCAAAAGCTGCCGCATGGTCTCGTTGATGCCTTTAAGTCCACGCTGTCTGAGGTTCTTGGTGCCGATCTGATCCTTAAAGTTGTGGATGCCTCTGACGAGGACTATGAGCGCCAGCTCGAGGCAGTCGATCGCGTTCTTGACGAGATCGGTGCCGGCGAGCGTTTGACGCTTACGGTGTTCAATAAAATCGATCTTCTCGATAGCGTTGATCGATTGAGTTTCCGTCGTCGCTATCCCGAGGCCGTGCTGTTCTCGGCCCAGACGGGCGAGGGACTCGACGATCTCGTCGACCGTATTGCTCGTGAGGCGGCTGCTACCGATGTGTTGCTCTCTGCTGATATCCCGTATCGCGAGGGCGCCCTCATCACGCTGGTGCATGAGCAGGGAACCCTTTTGCATGAGGAATATCTTGAGGACGGCGTTCGCATTGTGGCGAAGCTGCCGGCCCGTATCGCGCCGCGGCTCGAGCGTTATCGCACCGAGTAGACGAGCTCCAAAATGCCCAGAATGATGGGCTGATGCAGCAGATAAAAGGGGAGTGCATGACGTCCAAGGCTGGCGAGCGCTGGGACGGGATTGGCGTAGGACCAGCTTGGGGCGGTCTTATCGATTCCCTGCGCTATATGTGCGGCGAAGTATCCTGCAAGATACATAAAGATAAACGGGATGATGGGGTAGTAATCACCTGAGACAAACCCAGGGCTTGGAAATCCCAGCCACGCCAGGTAGGGGAAAGGGTAGATCGTTTTGGGGATGCTCCAGGTGAGGGCAAACAACACAAGGCATAGGGACATGCCCCATCTCGCCGAAATCTTCTTAAGGACGGGATCGGTCAACGCCACGATGCCGGTACATGCGGCCATGCAGTAGATGATGCCAAAATTAACCGAATCGTCGACTGAGACAAGTGTTGTTGCCAGCCAGACGACGAGTGCTGCTAAGGCGTATTTGGCGGCACGTTTGATATTGTTGCGCGAAAGGGTGCACATCCAACCCGTGATAAACAAAAATACCCAGCTGATGCTGGCGCGCCAGATGTCTTGAAAGACGGTCTGGGTAAACCAGGGCATATCCCAGTCGTACAGGTAGGCGAGATCGTAGCAAGCGTGAAAACCTGCCATTGAAATCATCGTAAACCCGCGGACGGTATCAAAGATGGTGATGCGTTTTTGCATTACGAGAACCGGCGCATCAAGCCGACGACTTTGCCCAAGATAACGGGATTCGTTGCATAGATAGGCTCCATGGTGTCATTCTCGGGCTGCAGACGTACGCGTCCCTGCTCCTTGTAGAACGTCTTGACGGTCGCTGAACCATCAATCATGGCCACGACAATTTCGCCGTTCATGGCACTCTTTTGTTCACGGACGATGATGTAATCGCCATTGAAGATGCCGACATTGATCATTGAGCTCCCATGTACCTCAAGGATAAAGGAACCCTGATCAGTGGCGATTTCGGTCGGGATAGTAAAAGTGTCTTCGATATTCTGCTCGGCCAGAATGGGAATCCCAGCCGCGACGCGACCAACGAGCGGTAGCGAGACCGTTCCGCGAGGTGCGGTGGGCTCGTCAGATTTAGAAATTGAGACCGAGGAACCGTCCTCGTTAAAGAGTTCCAGGGCGCGCGGTTTGGTGGCATCGCGCTTGAGTAGCCCGCGCGCCTCCAGAGCAGATAGATGGGCGTGCACGGTGCTGGGGGAGGAAAGGCCCACGGCAGAAGCCATCTCGCGCACGCTGGGCGGATAACCCTTCTCCTGCTGATATTCCTTGATGAAGTCGTAAATTTGCTGCTGACGCTTGGTAATTTTGCGAGCCATCAGGGCATCCTCTCTACCCATGTCAAACAAATGTTCGAATTTTGCTTGACAGGAACAACTGTTCGAAGATAATAATAACCGAACATTCGTTCTCGCGCTAGACTTTTTTGTCCGCGCGGCTTGATAAAACTGTTCTCAGCAAAACACGCGAGAGGAGAACATGATGAACGCAACGAATATGGTCCAGGGAAACCTCGCCCTTAAGCTCGAGACGCCTGCAGAACCCACTTTTACGGTTGTTCAGGGTGGCCGCTCCGGCTTTCAGCCTTTGACCGTAAATCCTGCTTGCAATCAGCAGGCTGCAGTCGCGCCGGCCCGCGTTGCCCTGAAGGTTCCGACGATTGTTGCCGTCGCCGTTGCGCTCACGCTCTTTTTTGTCCTCGCTATGTCGGTCTTTAGCGCTCGTCACGCCGCGTATGCCGAGTCCGTTTCCAACGTTACCTACGAGACCATTCGCGTTCAGCCTGGTGATTCTCTTTGGTCGCTTGCCGAGGAATATCCAATCGAAGGCCTTTCCACGCAAGAGACTTCCGACATGATCCGTAACGTCAATCATCTGGAGCATGGTTCGCTCGCCGCCGGTGCGCATCTTAAGGTTCCTGCTCGTTCGTAATCATTATCGCGCTGCGCATGGTACCCTTGTTATCGTTTAAGAGGAGGTACCATGCGCTGTCCCAAATGCGGCAAGGCACATACCCGCGTCGTTGATTCCCGTATGCAGGAGTCAAATAACACCATTAAGCGCCGTCGCGAATGTTGCTCGTGTAACTACCGCTTTACAACGTTCGAGCGATGCGAAGACCCAATCGAGGTCATTAAGTCAGACGGAACCAAGCAGCGGTTCGATCGCAATAAGCTGCTCGTCGGCTTGATGCGCGCCACTATCAAACGCGATATCGACACTAAGAAGCTCAATGAGATTATCGACGACATCGAGGTCGAGCTGCGCTCTCGCACACTGACGGCCGTCACGTCCCATGAGTTGGGTGACATGGTGCTCAAGCGCTTGGCAAAGATCGACAAGGTGGCGTACATCCGCTTTGCCTCGGTCTACCGCGATTTCAAAGACGTCGATGAGTTTCTGCAAGAGCTCGACAAGCTAAGGTGATTCCATGTTCAACATTACCGTCAACATAAAGCGTCTCGACCCCACCGTCGAGCTTCCCAAATACGCCCATCCCACCGATGCCGGCTTGGATCTGCGCTCCAACGAGGACTGCGTCCTGAAGCCCTTCGAACGCCGTCTGGTCTCTACCGGGCTGGCCATCGCCCTGCCCGATGGCTACGCCGGCTTCGTCCAGCCCCGTAGCGGCTTGGCCATCAAGCAGGGCCTGTCTATAGTCAACACGCCGGGCCTCATCGACGCCCACTACCGAGGAGAACTCAAGGTTATCCTCATCAACCTGGATCCCTCCAACAACATCAAAATCAACAAAGGCGACCGCATAGCCCAACTCGTCATCCAAGAAGTCCCCACGGTCAACCTCATGGAAGTAGAAGAACTAGACAAAACCGACCGAGGCAACGGAGGCTTCGGCTCCAGTGGCGTCGCCTAGGGGCGCTCGTATCCCGCTTTCGCCTGAGCCCCATACATATCATCCCGTGCTCAAACATTCTCGCTGCGCTGCGAAACTGCGCGCGGGACGATATGTATGGGGCTCAGGCGAAAGGACTACATGCTTGAGATTAAATAATCTTTCTAGTAAGCCGATGCGACAACGGAACTGTTCCTTTGTCGCATCGGCTTACTGCATTTTTATTTTCCTGTTTTACTTTTGCAGGTTCTAATGGAGGGGATACCGAAGTAGCTGCTAGTAAGTAAACGCAGCCGCTCTGTCGGAGCCGCCCTTATATCGTTCCACGCGCAGTTTCGCAGCGAAGCGAGAATGTTTGAGCATGGAATGATATAAGGGCGGCTCCGACAGAGCGGCGGACATTCGACTAGCGGATATGCGCGGGTTTTCCGCCCCAGTAGAAGCGGCAGAAGGCTCGTTTGCGCTTTTGGGGTTTGCCGGTTAGCTCCATGGTTGCAATGGCGATATCCTCGGCTGCGCGTGGACGGCGCAGGACTTCGCCGTTGATGAGCAGTGCCTTGAGCGACTCCGGATGATCGTGGAGATGGCGCAACGTCACGATGAGTTCTCGTGCGGTGGTGACATGCATGCTGGCGCCCATGCCGGTGAGCATCGTGGTGTTGGCCTTTTCCTGACCGTATGATTTGCCCAGCAGGATCATCGGCAGATGTGCGCATAGGCACTCGGTGACGGTGAGTCCGCCTGATTTGAGGATTGCCAGGTCGCAGCCGTGCATGAGGGCCGCCATGTCGTCCACGTAGTCCAGAACCGTGACGTTGTCGAGCTTCATGGCGTCGAAGAGCGTCTTGAGGCGGGTGGCGTATTCCTCATCCTTGCCCGGCAAAAAGACAAAGTGCATGTCCTCGAAGCTGCGCAGGAAGGGGAGTGTGCGGTCCATCTCCGCGCGAAAGCGAACGTACGGTTGAGGCAAACTGGCACCGGCCATCACCAACACAACGGTCTTGTCAGCGGGGAGATTGAACTTCTCGAGTTCTTCCTCGCGATTGTAGTCCGTATCAAACCCGGCGCGAATGGGGATGCCTGTGATGCGGATTTTGGTCTCGGGAACTTTACGGGGGCGAAGTGTCTCGGCCATAAATTCGTTGGCTACGCAGAACAGGTCGGTGTCCTTGTGGGGCCAAAAGCCTTCGACTTCATAGTCTGTTGGTACGCAGATGACTGGATAATCGATACCCGTGATAACGCGGGCACCCACAGCGACGTTGGCCGCCGTGATGTGTGTTGCGACCACGGCTATGGGCCTGCGGGTGCGGACATATTCGTTGAAGGCAGGGAACATAATACGTGACCATGCCGTGCCTCCGCCCCAAAGCAAGTGTCCGGTAAGGGTATAACGCCAGGTCAAGTCATATATTGGACGCGTGGCGCCGGTAAACGAGGCAGCCGTTTTGTTGCCGTCGAATTTAATACGTCCAAAATCAAGGATATCGAGCACTTCAATCTCAACATCCTCGGGGATGCCGCTGGTGCCGCGGATGAGGTCGAATGCCTGCGCAATCGCGTTGGCGGCGGCTTTGTGGCCCGATCCAACCGATGCGTGCACAATGGTTACCAGTGGTTTTTGTGCAGGTGAAACGGTCATTTGCTCCGGTTGGGGAGTAGCTTGCATGGGCAGGGGAGCGCTATTGCTCGTCTGCGTTTGATCCATCGATAACTCCCCTTCATCTTAGTTTCGCAAGGAATCATTGTAGTGCATGAGTGTCACGTTCGTCTAAATTTGGGTATGAGCGCAAAGAACGCCAATCTTTCGACAGGAGGTCTCTTCATGACTACCCATCAGCCGATCGATGTTGCTATTATCGGTGGCGGCCCCGCGGGCTATGCTGCCGCCATTTACGCTGCGCGCTTCAACCTAACGACGACCGTGATTGAACAGGGCATGTCGGGAGGGCAGATCGCCACAACCAATGAGGTCGAGAACTATCCGGGCATTCCGCTCTTGAGTGGCGCCGAACTCGGCGAGCGTTTTCAGCAACATGCAGAGGGCCTGGGAGCACAGGTTGCATGGAGCATGGTTACGGGTATCGATTACGATGCCGATACAGCGCTGTTTACGGTGCATCATGATATGGGCGATACGCTGGCCTCGAGTGTTATCGCTTGCATGGGTGCTACGCCGCGATCTGCTGGTTTTGTTGGCGAGGATACGTATCGCGGTCGCGGTGTTTCGTATTGCGCGACGTGCGATGGCATGTTCTTTCGCGGTAAACAGGTCTTTGTCATCGGTGGCGGCAATGCCGCCTGCGAGGAAGCCCTGTTCTTGTCAGAAATCGCCAGCAGTGTGACCATCGTGCTGCGCCGCGACCAGTTTCGTGCGCCTGATGGTGTTGTCCAGAAAGTACTCGCAAAAGACAATATTACAGTTAGGTACCAAACTAGTATTGTGGAGCTATCGGGCGAAGCCATGCCAACGACGATTACCTTTAAGGACAATGCATCCGGCGAGACTCATACCGAGTCATTTGAGCCTGGCTCGTTTGGCATTTTTGTCTTTACCGGCACGCAACCCCATACCGAGCTTGTTGAGCATCTAGTTGATCTGGCGCCTGATGGCGGCATTCTGACTGATGAATCCATGGCGACCCGCACGCCAGGTCTATTTGCTGCTGGCGACATCCGTTCCAAGCGCTTACGCCAGGTTGTGACCGCCGTTTCTGACGGAGCCATAGCAGCAACGAGCGCATACATGTTTCTTCGCGGATAAGTACGATAATATATCTTATGTAAGGTTGTTGTCTTTTAACAAAGTGGTTGGACGGTGTATCAATGTGCTGTCCAACCACTTTTACTTTCCGGTTATGTGGTATGTAAAACTAGATGTGGTATGTAAAACTAGATAACCTAGAATAGAATATAGAAAATCAACGGAGGACCTTTATGAACCACGTTAAACACGTTATCCCGATGTCCGATACATCGGTCAGCATTAAGCCTGAGGATATTCAGCCCACTGTGCTGCCCGATGCATTTATTCAGTCCGATATCGTACGCAAACTCAATACGTTGAGTCTGCCGCGCTATGACCAGTTGCCCAATGTGACGCTCTACCGCGACCAGGTCATTGAGTATGTCGCGCTGTGGATGGAGCCGCTGTCCCTTTGCGTTGAGCAGCCTATCATTACGCCATCGATGATCAATAACTACGTAAAGGTTGGCCTGGTGCCTGCTCCGGTCAAAAAGCAATATGGCCGCGAGCAAATTGCCCGCCTGATCGCTATCTGCATCTTTAAGCAGGTGCTACCTATTGCTGCGGTGCAGGCACTCTTTAACATTCAGCGTTTGAGCTACGATGCCCCGACGGCCTTTGATTATGTGGTTGATCAGCTCGAGGCATCGATTCGTTCGGCGTTTTCTGTCGAGCAGACGCCGGTTCCCGATACGGCGCATCAGGTAACGCGTGAGTCGCTGCTTGTGCGCAGTGCGGTTTCCTCCTTCGTTTCGAAGGCTTACTTGATGAGCTATCTCAAGTTCAACGGGTTTAATAGCTAGCCGACGTATAAAACGGGCGGGACAAAGAGCCATCTGTCGCTTTGTCCCGCCCGTATTTTGCTTGGCTGGACTTTATTTGCCTGAAGCTACGCCCATGCCGTAGCCGATGATGAGGCCGTGCATCTCGGCGTAATAGGAATCCAGGCCGTTGCAGGGCATGATGATGGTCTTGGAGCCGGGCCAATGTTCGACTATGCGATCAGTAAGCGCCTGGGCTCCAGCTTCGTTCTCAACGTGATCGATGATGACCTCACCGCCCGTAAAGCCCTCGGCTTCCATAGTGTCGATGATCTTGTTGAGCATCTTCTTTTCGCCACGCGTGTACCCGACGAGTTCGATTTTACCGGCCTCACTCGCCGTGCCCAAAATGCGGATATTGAGCTTGTTGGCAATGACGCCGGCTGCCTTAGGGATACGTCCGGCTTTGGCGAGGTTTTCGTAATTGCACAAACTGAAGAGGATTTTGCTGTTCTGTTCAAGGCTATCGAAGTATGCGCAGGCATCCTCGAATGAGACATTCGGATTGCTTGCAAGATAGCGGTCGAACAGCAAGAAAATGAGGTCCATTTTGCCGCCAGCTGCGCGTGAATTGACTAGATGAATCTGTCGGTCGGGCTCCTCGGCAAGAACCATATCGCGAGCCGTGGCTGCCGCGTTGTAGCTGCCCGACACGCCCTCAGAGATCGGCATGCAGATGGTCATGTCTGCCAATTTGAAGAGCTCGGCCCACTCCCCTACGCTGGGACAAGCGCTCGAAGAAGCGTTCGTCTCCGCCTGAACAGCGCAGTTGAGCTCATGAACATCGAGCGAAAGGTCATCGACGAATTCATGCTCCCCCACTCGAATTTTGAGGGGTGCAAATGCAAAGGTGGTATGGGGCGCGGTCGGTTGCCAATCGCGGAGGTTGCAGCTTGAATCGGAGATAAGTGCCCAGCTCATAGAGGGTCCTTTCTAATCGTTCCCATTCAATTATAGCCATCTTGCAGACCGATTGGGCCGCTATCTAGTATTCAAAACTAGATAGCGGACTGCACGAAAGGCAAAAGAATGGACCCCATGACTCAAAGCCACGAGGTCCATTCTTTTGCTTTATCTGAATACTTAGTAGCGCACGAAAATGTAGTTGTTGTTCATGCCGGCGGCAACGGAGCTGATGATAACACCCGTGTTGTAGTCGGAAGCATGAATCATCTGACCACCACCGATGTAAATGCCGGTGTGGTATGAGTTGACCACAACGTCACCGGGCTGCGGATCGGATACACGCGTCCAGCCCATAAAGGTGCCCGTGGTGCCCAGGCGGCAATAGCGACCAGTGAGGCAATAGCTAACAAAACCAGAGCAGTCGAAGCTGTTCGGGCCAATTCCGCCCCAGGAATAAGCACAACCAAGCTTGCTGTATGCACGCGAGACAACAGAACCGCCATCAACAGACTGGCTCGGAGCAGAAGGCGTCGGAGCCGGAGCGGGCGTTGGGGGCTGCGGCGTCGGAGCAGGTGCCGGCGTAGGAGCCGGAGTGTTGCCGCCCTGGTTGTTATTATTGCTGGTCTGGCCACCGTTGTTGGTGTTCTCGGTCGTACCGG
>CABSNL010000053.1 GCA_902479095.1 uncultured Collinsella sp.
CGTCGGCAGCGTCAGATGTGTATAAGAGACAGGCCGAGCCCTCGGTAGCGCAGGAGGCATCTTTCGCCACCGCAATACCGCTTGGCGCGAGTTGCACGCCGTGGGGTGCAAACGGTCCGCACCCCCGCAAGCGGTCCGCACCCAATGTGGCAAAATCGAACTACTAAGGGGGCTCAGAATGCTCAAGATTATTGCCTGCGACGATGATGTCGCTTTTCTAGATAGACTGCACCGGATGATCGACCGTTGGTCGACCGAGACGGGCACGGCGGTCGATGTTGCGCTCGTCACGCGCGGCGAGGACCTGCTGGCCCGCCATGCCGCATCGCGCGCCGACATCATTCTGCTCGACATGATCATGCCGCTCGTCAACGGCATGGACACCGCACGCGAACTGCGCCAGGCCGACACCGCCGTGCGCCTGGTGTTTCTCACCTCGTCGCCCGAGTTCGCACTGGAGTCCTACGAGGTCCGTGCCTTCGACTATCTGCTCAAGCCCGTGACTTACGAACGCCTGGCGCAGTTACTCGACGAGCTTTCGAGCATGCGCCCGGCGGCAACCGACGAGCTCGTGATCAAAACTTCCTTTGGCTACCACGCCCTGCGCCTGTCCGACATCGAATATACCGAGGCGCGCAACAAGCACGTGGTCTTCCACCTGCGCGACGGACGCGACATCGAGGCACTCGAGTCGTTCCGCAGCGTCGAGGACCGTTTGGCGCAAAATGCCACCTTCTTTAAATGCCACCGTAGTTACCAGGTCAACTTGCGCAACATCGACCACTTCGATCGCACGGACATCGTCATGCGCTCCGGCGCGTGCATTCCACTGTCGCGCAGCAGCAAGCAGGGGTTCCAAGACGCCTACTTTGCGGTGCGTTTCGAGGGCGGGAGGCGCTAATGCCCGCAACGGTCGAAATGGTCCTTTGGGCAATCCACCACGCCACGACGCTGCTCTTTGGCGTCTTTGCCTCGGCGGCGCTGTGCGGTATCGAGATCAACCGGCGTCATGCGCTTGAACTGGTGCTGGTCGGTGCCGTAACCGGATGCGCATTTGGCCTCGCCAATGCCGTCGGCGGCGAGCTTTTTGCCCGCCAGGTCTATCCGCTCGTCGTGCATTTGCCGCTCGTCATCTATTTGTGCGCGCGCTACCGCCTGAGCCCGCTGCTTGCCGTGCTCGGCATTACGAGTGCCTATCTGAGCTGCCAGTTCAGCAATTGGATGGGCATCGCCGCATTTGCCGCAACCGACTCTCAGATCGCGTACTATCTGGCGCGCATCGCGACCACACTCGCCGTCTTTGCCGTCCTGCTGCATTGGGCCGGCGACATCGGTCCGCGCTTGGCGATTAAAAGCACCACCGAGCTGGGCATCCTTTTAATCCTGCCGCTCGTCTATTACGTCTTTGACTATGCCACCAACGTCTACACCACGCTGTTCCACTCGGGCTCGGTGGTGACGGTTGAGTTTTTGGCATTTGCGCTCTGTGCCTTCTATCTTATGTTTCTTGCCGTTTACCTGCGCGAATACGAAGAAAAGGAAACCGCCGAGCGAGAGCGCTGGATGCTCGAAACCCGCGACAGCGCCGCCATCAAAGAGCTCGAGGCCTGGCGTCAATCTGGGCGCGAGCTGTCGATTCTTCGCCACGACATGCGCCACTTTCTACGCGGCCTGGCCGCTTTAATTGAGGAGGGGCACACCGACGAGGCGCTCAAGCGCATCGACGAACTCTGCGAAGCCGGCGACCGCACCGCCGTACGCCGCTTCTGCGCCAACGAGACGGTAAACATTGCGCTTTCGTCATTTAACTCGGAAATCAATAGAAACGGCATTACCGCCAACCTGCGCGCCGCCGTGCCCGAAACCATCCATGTAGGTGACGCCGACCTGTTTAGCGTGCTCTCAAATGCCTTGGAAAACGCTATCACCGCCGCAAGCGCCGCACCCCAAGGAAAGCGATTCGTCGACTTTGACCTGCGATTAGAGGACGGCCAGCTGCTGCTGTTAGTTTCCAACACGTTTGACCGCGCGCCGCGCATGGTCGACGGCATGCCCGTGACCCGGCATGCGGGCCACGGCTTTGGCACCAGGAGCATCAAACTTGCCGTGGAGCGCATGAACGGCAACTGCCAGTTCCGCATTAACGGCGATCGGTTTGAGCTGCGCGCTGTGATGTAGAAGTGCGGCGCCGATCTCGAGGCGCGCCTTGCCCGCCAGGCAATCGCTCGCCGGCGCCAATCCGCTACAGCGGAGCGGCCGCCGGGGTCAGCTGCTTGATGTAGGCCCACATGCGCTGCTTGGCGGCTTTGTCAGTGAGCGCCGCCTCAAAACCGTCGAGCGCGAGCACGCGGCGACCCTGCACATGGGCGACCAAGCCGGGCTTGAGCATGGCGGTGTCGAAGTCATCGATCGCCACGAGCATATCGGCGTAGGTCTCGCGCATGGCATCGGCCGCGTTGTTGTCGAGCAGTAGCACCGCCTCGGGGTCCAAAGCCTCAAGCGCCTCACGGAACAGCTCGCACGGCAGAGTCTCGCCCACCGCGACCGCTCCGTCACCCACGCCGGCGACGCTTGCCAGCACGCAAAAATCCTCGGGCGCGTAGCCGATGGCCCCAAGCGCCTTGCGCAACGCCGCGCCATCCGGGCCGGCGGCAAGCTCGCCACCCGAACGCTCGGCCTCGTCCAAATCGCCTTTGACCAGCACGATCGGCGAGCACGCGTTGCCCGCGATACGCACGCCACGGACCGCAAGCGATGCGAGCTCCTGCTCGGCCGCCTGGGCGATGGCTTCTTTTTTCTGGCTTTGTGACGTGGACATGCGCTCTCCAATCGTTTGCGTGCCCACCATTATATAAAAGAGCTGCCCGCGAGTGGTTGCTTTGCGGGCGGCTGGGTATAAGCACGGTCGTACTGAGTTTTACGCGGCCGAGCCGCGTCGCATTATGGAGGTCACCATGGCTGACATTAATCAGATTACCCCCGAGAACTTCGATTCCATCGTTAACGACAGCCTGCCCGTGCTGGTCGATTTTTGGGCACCGTGGTGCGGGCCCTGTCGATCCCTCTCGCCCATCGTTGACGAGGTTGCCGATGAGCTGGCGGGCAAGCTCGCCGTTGCCAAGTGCAACGTCGACGACAACCAGGACCTGGCCATGAAGTATGGCGTCATGAGCATCCCCACGCTGATTGTGTTTAAGAACGGCGAGGAGATTGACCGCTCGGTTGGCGCTCTGCCCAAGGCGAGGCTGCAGGCGCTGCTGGAGAAGCATCTGTAATACGCTTGTTACATGTTGCCGTCTGCCTGCCGTCCATGAGCGCTTTTTCGCCGCTCGCCGGACTTCTGAATGCACCGAGTGCAACCACGGATAGTATGGTAGTCACAAACAGCCCCCAGTGAACGGGTGCGGGTCGCACAGACTCGTACCCGTTTTCTTATGCAGCTGCGCGCAGAGCGGGCGTAGTAAAATCTGAACCACTGATTAGACCCGTACAAAGGAGACTTTCCATGCATGATGTTGGAATGAACATGAGTCAGCTTGCCATGAGCGTCAAGCAGGTCGACGACACCATCGAGCTCGCTCACGAGTGGAGCCATCAGCTGCTGCATGCGACCGAGAATTTTGACATGGAGCGCATCGGCGCCAAGCTCGAGGCCGCCATGGCCGCGCTGCACGAGGCCCACGACGCACTCGAGGGCTACGAGGAAGCCATCGAGGCCGACCACAACTCCGTCGGCTCCGTGAAGCTGGTGTAAGGTGGCCGAACACGAGCACAGCTGCGGGTACGAGCACGAGCATCCGCACGGGGCGGACGGTGACGCGGGCTGCCATTGTAGTGGCTCCGGCTCCGAGCTGGTCCGTTTTTCGGTTACCGCACCCGACGACCTGCTGCGCCGTTTTGACGAGCAGATCGCACGCCGCGGCGACGTGGCCAACCGCTCCGAGGCCGTGCGCGACCTGATTCGCGCCTCGATCGCCAAGGAGCAGATGCGCACGCCCGATGAGCAGGTTATCGGGTCGCTCACCATGATCTATGACCACCATACCGGCGACCTGACGCGCCGTCTGGACGAAGTGCAGCACGACTACACCGACGAGATCGTATCGACCATGCACGTGCATCTGGATCACCACAACTGCTTGGAGATTCTGGCGCTCAAGGGTCGCGGCGAGCGCGTCTACGAACTAGCCGACCGCCTGCTGGGCCTGCGCGGCGTTAAGCACGGCGAGCTCACCTGCGCCGCCACCAAGCAGAGCCTGGGGCTGTAGCGGGATTTCCCGCAGCGCACCTGCCAAAAAGGGACAGGTTTGTTTTGGCAGGTTTAGAAGTTTTACCTACCAAAATAAACCTGTCCCTTTTTGGTCGGTTTTGATGAGGGGTGTCGCATGCGGCATGTGCATATTCATGTGACGGGCATTGTGCAGGGCGTTGGCATGCGACCGTTTGTGTATCGCGAGGCCATGGCACATGGCATTTGTGGATGGGTGCTCAATGCGGGCGACGGCGTGCATATCGAGGCGCACGCTCCGGCCGATGCGCTCGATGCTTTTGTTGCCGCGCTTTCTGGGCATGCGCCTGCGGCAGCCCGCGTAGAGCATGTCGAGGTTGTGGACCTGGCAGCCAACGGCTGGGATACCGCCAATGAACAGGGTTTTCGCATCGTAGCATCGCAGGACCAGACCGCGCACACCACACTTGTCTCGCCCGATATCGCCACCTGTGACGATTGCCTGCGCGAGTTGTTCGATCCCGCCGACCGACGCTATCACTACCCCTTTATCAACTGCACTAACTGCGGCCCACGCTTTACCATCATCCGATCGCTGCCTTATGACCGAGCGGCCACATCGATGGACCGTTTCCCCATGTGCCCCGCCTGCGCCGCAGAGTATGCCGATCCACTCGACCGTCGCTTTCACGCACAGCCCGATGCCTGCTTTGATTGCGGGCCGCATATTACGTGGCGCGAGGCTGTGAACGGCGATGCGTGCGGGAATTCGTCCGCGACACCGACCGTCGGCACCACACGCGAGGCCAGCGACGCTATCATCGAGCGCTGCGTTGAGCTGCTGGCCAGCGGTGGCATCGTCGCCATCAAGGGCCTGGGCGGATTCCATCTAGCCTGTGACGCTGCCAACGAGCAGGCGGTGGCCGAGTTGCGCCGTCGCAAACGCCGCAGCAACAAACCACTTGCCGTCATGGTACGCAGTCTTGCTGATACCGAGCGCCTGTGTCATATCGACGATGCTGAACGCGATCTGCTCGCTGGCAGTATCCGCCCCATCGTTCTGCTGCGCCGGCGCACTGTTAGCGAGGACAACGACGGTTCCCCCGACATCCTCGCCCTCGCGCCATCTGTCGCGCACGACCTGCCCGAGCTCGGCGTCATGCTCCCCTATACGCCGCTTCAACATCTGTTGCTTGCCGCGGCAGAAGTCTGCGGTATGCACGCGCTCGTCATGACCAGCGGAAACCTGAGCGAAGAACCCATCGAGACCGACGACGACCTTGCCTGGGAACACCTCGTTGCTGCCGGCATCGCCGACGCGTTGATCGGTAACGACCGCGCGATTCTGTCGCGCTACGACGACTCCGTGGTACGCGTGGTCGACGGTGACGTCATGCCCGTGCGTCGCGCACGCGGATATGCGCCGCAGCCGCTGTCGTTGCCGGCGCTCGACGGCACCACGCCCTGCGTACTCGCCTGTGGGCCGCAGCAAAAAGCCACGGTCGCACTCACGCGCATGAACTCGGACGGCCATGTGGCCTGCTTTGTGTCGCAGCATATCGGCGATGTTGAAAACGGCGGGACCTTCGATGCCTGGAACGCCGCGCGCACGCGCTTGGAAGATCTCTTTGATTTGGCGCCCGCCGCCTTGGCCTGCGATGTACACCCCAGCTATCTATCGGGCCAGTGGGCGCGCGAGCAGGCGCGAAAATGCAATCTGCCGCTCGTCGAGGTGCAGCACCATCATGCGCATATCGCGAGCGTAATGGCCGAGGCCATCGCCGCGGGCCAGCTTACAACCGACGCGCGCGTCCTTGGCATCGCCTTTGACGGCACCGGCGCCGGCACCGATGGGACCATTTGGGGCGGCGAGTTTCTTGTTGCCAGCCTTGGCGGCTTTGAACGCGCCGCGCATTTGCGCACCTGGGCGCTCCCCGGCGGGGCGGCCTCCGTGCGCGACGCCCGCCGCAACGCCTTTGCCCTGCTCAGTGAGCTCGGTCTGCTCGAGCACCCAGTTGCCGCTCGGCTTTTGGACAGCCTCGACGAGCAAACGCGCAGCGTGACAGCCACCATGATCGAGCGCGGCATCAACAGCCCGCGTACCAGCAGCATGGGGCGTCTCTTTGATGCCGCGGCAGCGATTCTGGGCATCTGCGACAAGGCAACCTACGAGGGCGAACCCGCCATCGAGCTTGAGGCTGCCGCCTGGCGCGCACTCAGCAGTGAAAGTGCCTGCCCCGCCGGCAATATAGCCGGCTTTTCCATAACCGAATCATCCCGTCCGGACGCCTGCCATGTTCTAAACTCCAGATCGCTTATTGAGGCGCTTTTGGAGGGAACCAGGGCCGGCACTGCGGCCTACAGGCTCGCGCTCGACTTCCATATCGCCATCGTGCGCTCTTCGGCACGAATCGCACGCGAAATCTGCGCGCGCGAAGGCATCGATACCGTCGCGCTCTCGGGCGGCGTGTTCATGAACCGACTTTTGCTCCAGCTCCTCACCCGCGAGCTCAAAAGCATGGGTCTCACTGTCTTGATTCCCCAAACCGTGCCCGTTAACGACGGCTGCATCGCCTACGGTCAGGCGGCAGTCGCAAGCGCTCGTCTTGCGCAGGTTGCATCGCAGTAGGCTGTTCGGCCAGCCCGCAAGCCGCCGTCTCACAGGTGTAGCGCGTTTGCCCGCAGCGCCCGCGAGCGCTACCATCAACTGATGGATTATTGAGCGCCCGTCCAGCGCAAAGCGTATAAAAGGGGAACAATATGTGCCTTGCCGTTCCCGGTAAAGTAGTCAAACGCGACGACGACCTCAAGGCCACCGTCGACATGATGGGCATCGAGCGCCCCGTGTCGCTGCGACTCGTGCCGACGGCGCAGGTTGGCGACTATATTCTCGTACACGCCGGCTTTGGCATCCAGATTGTCAACGAGCAGGAAGCGCAGGAAACGCTCGAGCTTGTTAATGCCATGTCCGAGCTGGTCGAAGAAGACCAGCTTGCCACCAACCCGGCGGAGGCTTACTAGTGGCGCCCGAGCAGCCGGCTCGCTCCGGTATCGACTTCTCGGCATTCCGCGATCCCAAGCTGGCTCGCGAGCTCATCGAGCGCATTCATGAGCTTGCCGGCGACCGCGCCATCAACCTTATGGAAGTCTGCGGCACGCATACCGTGAGTATCGGGCACTATGGCTTTCGCTCCATTATGCCTGCCGGGCTCAAACTGCTGAGCGGTCCGGGTTGCCCCGTCTGCGTTACCGCCAACCGCGACATCGACCACGCAATCGCGCTCGCCAACATAGACGGCGCCATCATCACCACCTTTGGCGACATGATGCGCGTGCCCGGGTCATCCACCTCGCTCGCTGCGCAAAAAGCGGCAGGGCGTGACATTCGCATCGTCTACTCCCCGCTCGACGCGCTCGACATTGCCGAGCAAAACCCCGATCGCCCGGTCATTTTTATGGGCGTGGGCTTTGAGACCACAACGCCCACCATCGCCGCCGCCATTTTGGAGGCCGATGCACGCGGACTCCAGAACTTCTCGGTCTACTGCGCCCACAAGACCACGCCGCCGGCGCTGTGCGCCATCGCCAACGATCCCGAGACCACTATCGACGGCTTTATCCTGCCGGGCCACGTCGCCACCATCACGGGCTTAGCCCCCTTTGGCTTTTTGGTCGACGAGTTTAAGACTCCAGGCGTGGTAACGGGATTTGAGCCGGTCGACATCTTGCAGGGTATCTGCATGCTGGTCCAGATGGTTGTTGAGGGGCAACCCGCGATCGACAACGCCTACCGTCGCGGCGTCAATGCCGACGGCAATCTTGTGGCGCGCCAGCTGGTCGAGCAGGTATTTGAGCCGTGCGATACCACGTGGCGCGGGCTGGGATCGATTGCGGCTTCGGGACTCGCCATTCGTCCCGAGTTTTCGCACTTTGATGCCAGCATGCGCTTTGACGTGTCCATCGAGCCGACGGTCGAGCCACGCGGGTGCCGCTGCGGCGACGTGCTGCGCGGGGCCATTACGCCGAGCGACTGCCCCCTGTTCGGCCACGCTTGTACGCCCGAGCATCCCGTCGGCCCCTGCATGGTGAGCTCCGAGGGCAGCTGCGCAGCATATTTCCGCTACCGCGACTAGCCCGGACACACCCGCACACCGGCACCACCCACGATTGGAGTTTTCGATATGTCCCATAGCGTTACCGATAGCACCGTCCTACTGGGCCACGGCTCCGGCGGCCAGATGATGAAACGCATCATCGATGAGGTCTTTTTGGATGCCTTTGGGTCGCCCGAGCTGCTCGAAGGCAACGACGCCGGCGTCGCCGCGCTGCCCGCGAGCGGGCGTATCGCCATGTCGACCGACAGCTTTGTAGTCTCGCCGCAGTTCTTCCCCGGTGGCAACATCGGCCGCCTCGCCGTGTGCGGAACCGTCAACGACGTCGCGACCTCGGGCGCCAACGTGCGCTACCTATCGTGCGGCTTTATCCTCGAAGAGGGCTATCCCATGGATAAGCTCCGCCAGATTGTGCAGACGATGGCCGAGACGGCGCGCGAGGCGGGCGTGTCCATAATCACGGGCGACACTAAGGTGGTCGAGCGCGGCGGGGCCGACGGCGTCTATATCAATACCGCCGGCGTGGGCGAGGTGCCTGCGGGCGTGGCGCTCAGCGGCGCAAACTGCCAGCCCGGCGACGTCATCCTGGTGTCGGGCACACTGGGCGACCACGGCATCGCCATCATGAGTCAGCGCGAGGGTCTGGCGTTTTCGAGCACGATCGAAAGCGACGCCGCACCGCTCAACCGCCTGATTGCCGATGTGCTTGCCGCAGCACCCGACACACGCTGCTTTCGCGACCCCACGCGCGGTGGCTTGGCGTCCACACTCAACGAGTTTGCCCAGGCCAGCAATGTTGCCATGGAGGTCGACGAGGATGCCGTGCCCGTGCGTCCCGACGTGCAGGCCGCCTGCGAGATGCTCGGCTACGATGTGCTGCAGGTGGCAAACGAGGGCAAGATGGTTGCCGTCGTGCCGGCCGAGCAGGCCGATGCCGCGCTGAGCGCCATGCGCGCCGCCCGCTACGGCGAGAATGCCGCCATCATCGGCCGCGTGCTACCACTTGCCGAGGGCGCCCATCCCGCCGTGCGCGTGCGCACCGGCTGGGGCTCGACCCGCATCCTCGACATGCTCGTAGGAGAGCAGCTGCCGAGAATTTGCTAACGACAAAGGCTCAGGGCTATTAAAGATATTCAGATTCCAAACATGCCCGGCACGCATGCCCAGTATTATGGGGTGCGTTTTACAACTCAAGCGGCAGGAGCACCCATGGCAGCGGATTATTCCCATGTGATTTTTGATCTGGACGGCACCATCCTCAACACGCTCGAGGACCTGGCAGCCGCCGGCAACCATACCTGCGAGATGCACGGCTGGCCTACGTTTGCCGTCGACGAGTACCGCTACAAGGTGGGAAACGGCATGCTCAAGCTGGTTGAGCGCTTTATGCCCGCCGAGTACGCAGGCGACGGCCGCATGTTTGAGCAGACACTTGCCGAGTTTAGGGCTTACTACGGCGAGCACAAGGAAGACCACACCGCTCCCTATGCCGGCACGATCGAGATGCTCGACCGCTTGCGCGCCGCGGGCGTTCAGCTTGCCGTGCTCACTAACAAGGACCACGTCTCGGCGGCTCCGCTTATCGAAAAGTATTTTGGTTCCGAGCGCTTTGCGCTGGTGCAGGGCCGTGTCGATGCGTTTCCGCCCAAGCCCGAAGCACCCGTCACGCTGCATGTGATGGAAGAGCTAGGCGCCGACCCGGCGACCACGCTCTACGTAGGCGATTCCAATGTCGATATCCTGACCGGCCACAACGCCGGCCTTAAGAGTGCGGGCGTCAGCTGGGGTTTCCGCGGCCGCGCAGAGCTGGAAGCCACCGGCGCCGACTACGTGGTGGACACCCAGGCAGAGCTCGCGGCGCTGGTGCTGGGCGAGTAACGAGCGACACTGCTTAACGCAGCTGCGGCAATTCTTCCGCGCGGAAAGCGCATCCCGTTTTGGAGCTCCGGAATGGGATGCGCTTTCCGTTTGAGGCGCATCAGGGAAACCGCATCCCGTTTCAGAGTAATATTCCGGGTCGCACTTTCCGTAACCCACCCCATCCGGAAAATGCGACCCACTATTCGGCCAAAAACCGGGTCGCGGTTTCCCAAGCACTCGATGCAACGCTGGCACAAGGAGTGTCCCCAACTGCCGGCAGAAAAGGAACGTCCCCAGCTGCCGCCCCAATGACCACCATGGCAACGCCGCAGGTAGAGGATGGACAGCGAGCGACGTCCAGGACGAACAAGTTGGCATGAAAAAGGCGAGGCATAGACCTTCTGGTCATGCCTCGCCTTTTGAATGACAAATTGTCGTCCTGGGCGGCGCGCAGCGTCAACTGGTTACGCGGTTCGTAGAACCGCGTAACCCCCTAGTTCAGCATTGCATCCATCATCTCGGAGTTGACGGAGTCGTCGGCAGACCACTCGCCGTCGTCGTTGCAGGTGTACTTGAAGATAACCGTGGTCTTCCTGGGCTCGGTGGCCTTGGTCACATCGACCATAACCTGACCGGCCATCTTGTACAGCTCGTCATCGGAAGGAACCGTGTCAAGCGCGGCGACCTTCTCCTGATACTGGGTGGAGAAGTCCTCGACGATCTTGTTCATAGACTTGCAGGTGATAGAGACCTCGGCGGTCGCGACACCCTTGTCCTCGTCGACCGTCACGTCGCCGATCTTGTAGTCAAAGCCCTCGAGATAGGTCTTGGCATACTCCTTGGGATCGATACCCAGCTGCTCGAACTCGTCGCCCGAAGCCTCCTCCAGACCAGAGAGGAAGTCGTCGCCACCGTTCTTGACCTCGTCAAACTGCGTCGTAAGATCCTCGGTGATGAGTTCCTCGACCGAAGGACCTCCACAGCCGGAAAGCACGACCACGCATGCAACCAAGACGGCCATGAGGGGCGCAAGCAGCAGCTTCTTTTTCATGTTGTTCCTCCCAATGAGCGGCACCGCGCTTCCCGGACGCGGCACACGTTGTAATAAGTAAGCCCATACTATCCACTTATGAACACCCTCGGCAACGCAAAGGCGCGGTCGGTTCGTTTTAGCGTCCGAACGGTTTGCAAGCCCACCCAACGTGCAATAAAACGCTTTCCCGCGGTGCAGGTGGCCGGAAAACCCGACCACCCTCGCACAGCCTTTGGATGCCGCAGTTTACTTGCGGACGACCTTGACGATGGCGTCACCGGCGGCGACGGCGGACTCTGCCTCAACGGTGAGCTCGACATCGGCAAACTCGGCGGTGTTGGACACGGCCACGACGACGCAGTCCTTGTAACCGGCAGCGGCGATCTTGGCGCGGTCGATCTTGAGTATGGGCTGGCCGGCCTTCACAACGTCGTCGGCCTTGACGAAGCCCTCGAAGCCATCGCCGTTCATGTTGACGGTATCGACGCCAACGTGCACCAGAACCTCGATGCCGCTATCGGACTGCAGGCCCACGGCGTGACCCATGGTGACGGTCACCTTACCGTCGCAGGGAGCGTAGACCAGATCGTCCTCGGGCCACACGGCACAGCCCTTGCCCAGAACCTCGCCACCAAAGACGGGATCGGGCACGTCGGCCATCTTGATGACCTTGCCCTTGACGGGCGAGCACAGCACGTCGGCGCCGGCAGAAGCAGAGATGGAGGCCGGAGCAGCGGCAGCCGCGGGCTCAGCCTTCTTCTTGAACATATCAAACAGACCCATACGTTTTCTCCTCTTGATTAAGCGCAACGTTGTGCGCATGCCTACGGTAATTATAGTGCCAAATGGTTCAAATGCTAAGGTGGGGACTCGAATCGCGAGCCCTTCCCGGTAGTGCTCGTGGGATGAGCATCTCCTTTGCATCGCGGTTCGATAAGCTGAGTATCGCCTGCGCAGGTTATGGAGCGCATGGAGGGGCTCTACCAGACCACGCTGGCCGAAACGCAGGAGCTGCTCGACCCCACGCAACTTGACCATGCCGCCAAGCTCATCGCGAACGCCCGACAGGTCGACATCTACACGGCTCGCACAACCTCTATCCAGCGGGAATGTTCCGCGATCGCCTGCTCTCCGCCGGTAAAAGCGCGACGTGCCACGACGGTGTCGAGGCCCAGGCGCGAACGGCGCTCGCCTCGGGTCCCGACCATGCGGCAATCGTCATCTCCTACAGCGGCCTTGCCCCCAACCTCAAGGGCATCTTGCCGATCCTCAGCAGTCGGCATGTCCCGGTCATCGTCATCGGCACGCCTTATTGCGCGCGCATTCACCCCGGCTTTGCCGCCTATCTCACGGTGAGCGACCACGAGAGCATGACGCATCGCATCACGCAGTTCGCGAGCCACATCGCCGTGCAATACGTGCTCGATTCGCTTTACAGCAGCTACTTCGCCAAAGACTACGCCCGCTGCGCCGAATTCCTAGAGCGTTCATTCCCCTACACCCGCCTCCCCGGGCTCAAGTAGCTATTTAAAAACATCCCCAATGACTAACGGCCGACCTAATAACGACTTCTCGTCATTAGGTCGGCCATATCGACTCTAATAACTATTTATTCCGTAAACTCGTTATTAGAATCTGACGCAGGAGGCCAGGCTCACATGTGGTGATTAGTCATTGGGTGTTCCTATAGTTTTGTCAACCGTCGGGGCTACTCCCGGTAGGGCACCCGGTCGCGCATCACGGCGTATATCGCCCTGAGCCGCTTCCTCGCGACGGCCTTGAGCGCCCGCCCGTGCCCCATGCCCCGCGCCCTGCAGGCCCGGTAGTACTCGCCGTAGCGCCCCGAGGACCTCACCAGGCTGTTGCACGAGAAGATCAGCAGGGACTTGAGCCTCGCGTCGCCGCGCCTGGACGCCCTGACCGACCTCACCGACGTGCCGGAGCTCCTCACCCTCGGGGCTATGCCGCAGTACGAGGCCAGGTGGTCGTGGTCCGGGAACCTCCCGATGTCGACCGACACCGCGAGCTGCGCCGCGGTCCTCGGGCCGATGCCGGGCACGGTGAGCAGGCACGCGTAGGTCTCGTCGCCCTCGAGCAGCGCCGCCGTCTCGGCCTCGAGGGCCCCGGCCTCGTCGAGGGCCTCCGATATCCGGGCGGCCAGGAACCTGACCTGCCTGTTCTCGGCCTCGACGAGCGCCGGCGGGGGCGCGGTGGAGGCGGCCGCGGCCTCCCCGGCGGCCTCGGCCCGCGGGCCCTCGGCCCCGGAGCGGGCGATCCCCCACGCCCCGCCGAACCCGGCGAGCAGCTCCAGCCACCGCCGGTCCGACAGGTCGACCGCGGCCTCGAGGGCCGGGCAGGACTCGAGCAGCACCGCGCGCAGGCGGTTCTTGTCCCTGGTCGCGCAGGCGACGACGTGGTCGCGCTGCGACGAGAGGGCGCGGGCGGCCTCGAGGGCCTCGCCGCGGCCCGGGACCCCCGACAGGGAGTCCGGCACGCCCAGGGCGGTCCGCGCGATCACCGCGGCGTCGCGCTCGTCGGTCTTGGCCTCGCCGGCGAACAGGCCCGCGGCGCGGCTGGCGGCGAGCCCGGGCAGGTGGGCGACCCCGAGCCCCGCGGCGCGGGCCCGCCTCACGGCGAGGGACCCTATGTTGCGGAACTGGTCGACGACGACGAGCGTGCCGGCGGGCGCGGAGGCGAACAGCGCGTCGAGCTCG
>CABSNL010000054.1 GCA_902479095.1 uncultured Collinsella sp.
CGGGATTGGTCAAAATAGTTTGACTATTAGCGGCTAAAATCGCCCGGCGCTAACATTTTAATCCCCGTCCCAGAAAAATCATCCCGCGGGGCTTGTGGCTCACGCGGGATGATGGCGTCTTATTTTTTCTTGTCCTGCTCCAGCAGTTCGGACGGTGTGCGATCGGGCTTGCCGCCACGGAAAATCTCGCGGCCATGCAGACGATGCTCCAGATCGCGCTCGGCTTTTTCCTCGTCAATCTTGGTCTGGCTCACCACCGGGTCCTCAATCAACGACGACACCGAGTTCACCTGCTTCTGAATGCGCTCGGCGATGGTGTCATCCATACTCACGATGCGCATCTTCCAGTCGATACTCGTGGCGTTGGATGAGCTCTTGGTCCACACGAACGTCAAAATGGCGCTCTGGTGGCCGCGCGCGGGGAACATGCCAAAGAAGGAATCGTGCTGAATGTTGCTATCCTCGTCGATATAGGCGTGAACGTTATACACCACGCGGTCGATCTTATCGTTGAGCAACGCGTTGGTCGCAAGCGCCGCGGCCTGAATCTGCCCGTTGGACAGCAGCTCGAGCTCGTTGGCAGACGATGTGTCCAACACCGTCACCTCGACCGTGCCCGTGCGTTCATCGGCTTCATCGACGGTGAAGTCGAGCGGGAACTGCGTAAAGCCGTTGCCCCATTCAAGTCCACCCTTCAGCGCCGTCGAAACGGTATCGACCGAAACGCTCTCGGACAGGTTGGCGGTGTTCAGACGACGCATCACGCCGTAGCCAATCTGCATGCCCACGATCAGCACCAAAATACCGATGACCACGGCCATCGCGGTCTTCGTAATGGTATGGCTCACCTGCGAGCCCGAAGGATCGTCCTCGGACAGCGGGTCGATATGTTTTGCCTGGCTCGCGCGGTCCTCGCTGCGCAGCTGCGCTAGCGCCGCTTTGTCACCGCGCTTGGCCGCAGCCTCCTTCTCACGCATGCGCTCGGTACGCTTTTTGGCGAGCGTGGGATCCAAGACGCCGGATGCATCGATTTCGGAGAATAACTCCGTCACTTCTTCCGGAGTCAAAGGGTTCTTGTCAGCCATAAACTTCCTGTCATATCAATCAGTCGAGCTCGTGCGCACGCGCACCTTCGAACTGCATTCGATAGTAACGGGCATAGGTGCCGCCACGGGCGAGAAGCTCCTCGTGCGTGCCACGCTCCACAACGCGACCATGCTCAACGGTCGCAATCTCATCGGCGTGTTTAATGGTCGAGAGACGGTGGGCGATGATGATTGTGGTACGGCCGCGTGCCAGCTCTTCGAGCGACTCCTGCACCGCCTCCTCGCTCTCGTTATCCAAAGCACTCGTCGCCTCGTCCAAGATCAAGATTTTGGGATTCTTGAGAAACACACGCGCGATGGCAACGCGCTGCTTCTGTCCGCCCGAAAGACGGCTGCCGCGCTCGCCCACGACCGTGTCATAGCCCTGTGGAAGCGACTCGATAAAGGCATCGATGTTGGCGCGACGGGCCGCCTCGGCGATCTCTTCCGCCGTAGCGCCCGGCTTGCCGTAGGCGATGTTCTCGCCAATCGTACCGTCAAACAGATAGACATCCTGCTGCACCAGGCCGATGGCGCGACGCAGGCTCTGCTGCGTCACATCACGCACGTCCTGGCCGTCGATGCTAATGGATCCGGCAGCCACGTCATAAAAGCGCGGCAACAGCGAACAGGTCGTGGACTTGCCACCGCCCGAAGGGCCAACCAAAGCGATGGTCTGCCCGGGCTTGATGGACAGATCCATATGGTCGATAACGGGACGCTCGTCGGCATCGCCCTCGCCCAGCTCAACGTCCTCGTAGTTAAAGCACACGTCGTGATACTCCACGGCGCCGGCAGTCACCTGCAGATCCGTGGCGTCCGGCTTGTCCTGGATATCCGGCGCGGTCGAGAGCACCTCGTCCATACGCTTAAAGCCGGCGATAGCCTTCTGATACGTTTCGGCCGAATTGACGAGCGTCTCAAGCGGCGTGCAGAACAGCGAAATATAGAGTGCGAAGGTCGCCATATCGACCGCCTGTAGCTGTCCCTGGGCGACCAGCCATCCGCCCAGCAGCACTACGATCACATAGAGCACACCCGAGAGCAGGCCATACGTCGCGGTATAGACGCCCATGGCGTGATACATGTTCTCCTTGGACAAAAGGTAGCGGTCGTTAGAGGCACGGAACTTGGCACGCTCGGTCTCCTCGTTGGCAAAGCTCTTGACCACGCGCATGCCCGCCAGAGAATCCTGCAGCTGTGCATTGATGCCGCTGATTTTTTTGCGGTTGTCGCTAAAGACCTCGCGCATGCGCATGTTCTGCCAAAACATGACGACCGCAAACGCCGCCGTCACCACGGCCATGGCAAGCGCCAGCACCGGAGCGATGGTAAAGAGGATCACAAACGAGCCGATAATCTCGATGCCGCAGATGATGATCCACTCGGGCACGTGATGCGCCGCCTCGCAGATATCGAACAGGTCGTTGACCACGCGGCTCATCATGTCGCCCGAGCTGTTGCGGTCGAAGTACGCAAAGCTAAAGCGCTCATACTGGTCGAACAGGTCCTCGCGCATCTTGGACTCCATGCGCGCGCCCATCACGTGACCCCAATAGCTCACAAAGTAGCGGCAGGCGCAGCGGACGGCATACATCAGTACCAAGCCTACCGCGATCATGCCGAGCGCCTGCATAATGGCAGCCTGACCCTGAGTAAACAGCCCACCGGTCAAATTGCGCAGGATAATGGGAAACGCCAGGTCAATGGCGGCGAGCACCAGGGCACAAACAGTATCAGCAACAAAAAGCCCCATCTGGGGCTTGTAATAAGACAAAAACCTCTTCAGCATGTGATCCTCAAAGAAATATCAGCAACGTAAGGCCCTGGGACAAAGCAGTCAGTAGTACTTGTCCCAGGGCTATACCCACTCGTTAAAGCTCGGCCCCGCCTAGCCGGTGAGCGATGCTATCACAGGCAAGCGCGCCCACAACGGTCTTGGCGTCTTCGATCTTGCCGTCGAGCACGGCGTCGATCAGCTCGTGCAGCGGTACCAGGTCCACGTTGACAAACTCGTCATCATCGGGGTTGGGCGCATCAAACTCGAGCTTGGTAGCCAAGTAGATGTGGATAATCTCATCGCAAAAACCGCAGGACGTGACAATCGACGTCAAAAAGCGAATACGACCAGCCCTAAAGCCGGTCTCCTCATGCAGTTCGCGCTTGGCGCAATCGAGCGAGTCCTCGCCTGGATCGAGCTTGCCGGCGGGAATCTCGACCGTCACGCGGTCGATGGCGGTGCGGTACTGACGCACCAGTACGATCTTGCCGCTCTCGGTCAGTGCCACAACGGCCGCCGCACCCGGATGGCGAACGATATCGCGGGCGCTGCGGTGACCGTTGGGCAGCTCAACCTCAAGACGGTGGACGTCGAGGATCTTGCCCTTCCAGGCGCACTCCTCCGAAAGAATCTTCTCGTGCAGCTCGGCATCATGCGGGTCGTCGTCGCCCAGCACCAGCGCCGGCTCGTCAGCGACCTCGCCACCAGGCTCGCCCTCGGCGTGCCCATACATGCGGCTGTCCTCCTCGACGATCTGCGCGTCCACGAGCTCTTCGTTCTTCTCGTCCATCCGTCTCATTCCTCTCGGATTTTAGGCATCCCAGGCGTCGCGGCCGCGCAGCGCGCGCAGGCCGATGTCGTGACGCAGGGTCTTGCCCTCAAAATCAATCTTCTCGCAGGCCTCGTAAGCAAGGTTGCGAGCGCTCTCGAACGTGTCGCCCAGAGCGGTCACGGCAAGCACGCGACCACCATTGGTCACGAGCTGACCGTCCACCACGGCAGTGCCCGCGTGGTACACGGTCACGTTCTCCATGGCCTCGGCATCGGCGATACCGGTGATGACCTTGCCCTTCTCGTAGCTGCCGGGATAGCCCGCGCTCGTCAGGACAACGGCCACGGCCCACTCGTCACGCCAGTCGAGCTCAATCTGGTCGAGCTCGCAGTTGGCGCAGGCGAGCATAACCTCGACCAGGTCGTTCTTAAGGCGCGGGAGCACGACCTGCGTCTCGGGGTCGCCAAAGCGGGCATTGAACTCCAGCACCTTGGGGCCGGCAGGCGTGAGCATAAAGCCGCCGTACAGGCAGCCGCGGTAGTCGATACCCTCGGCAGCGAGCTCGGCCACGGTCTGCTCCATGACCTTCACCATGGTGGCGTGCTCCTCGTCAGTCACGATGGGCACCGGGCTGTAGACACCCATGCCGCCGGTGTTGGGGCCCTTGTCGCCCTCGAGCGCACGCTTGTGGTCCTGCGAAGTGGCCATGGGGCGCACGGTCTTGCCATCGGTAAAGGCCAGCAGCGAGCACTCGGGGCCGGTCAGCATCTCCTCGATGACCACGGTATTGCCGGCATCGCCAAAGGTGCCGCCAAAACACTCGCGCACGGCCTCTTCGGCCTGCTCGAGCTCAGTCGCCACGATAACGCCCTTGCCTGCGGCCAGGCCGTCAGCCTTGACGACCAGCGGAGCGCCCTGCTCACGCACATAGGCAAGAGCCGAAGCCTCGTCGGTAAACGAGCCGTAGGCTGCCGTCGGGATACCGGCGCGCTCCATGAGCTGCTTGGAGAACAGCTTGGAGCCCTCCATCTGGGCGCCCTCGGCACCCGGGCCAAAGCAGGGAATACCCGCCGCGCGCACGGCGTCGGCCACGCCCGCCACGAGCGGAGCCTCGGGGCCAATCACCACGAGTCCGCATCCGTGGCTCTGCGCAAACACCGCCACGGCCGCAGGATCGCAGTCGTCGAGAACAACGTTCTCGCCGCAGCTCGCAGTGCCGCCGTTACCCGGCGCGATGTAGAGCTTGCCGGCGCGCGGTGATGCCGCGAGCTTAGCTGCCAAAGCATGCTCGCGGCCGCCGCTGCCCAACAACAGGATGTCGATGGTTTGAGTGTCCGCCTTCAAGGGTGCCTCCTCTATGGATGAACGGCCCGCTCCGCGCGAGCCCTTTGCAAGCAAATATACCCCTCGGCCGCCCGTCCGGGCTGCAAAGGGGTATATCGCAATAACCAAATAGTCCCGATTACTTCCAGAATCGGTTGATGATCTGCTCGCGACCAGCGCCAACGCCAATGAACGTCACGCGGGTGTGTGCCAGATCCTCGATAAACGCCACGTAGTCCTGAGCCTCCTGCGGCAGCTCCTCAAAGCTGCGGCAGCCGGTGATATCGCACTTCCAACCAGGAAGCTCCTCGTAGATGGGCTTGGCGTGCTCAAAGCGAACCTGATGCTCGGGCACGCTGGTATAGCGCTCGCCATCGACGTCGTAGGCCACGCACACCTTGATGGTGTCGAAAGCCGAAAGCACGTCGAGCTTGGTCATGGCGATATCGGTGAGGCCGTTGACGCGCGAGGCGTAGTTGGCGATGGGGCCGTCGAACCAGCCGCAGCGACGACGACGACCGGTGGTCACGCCGTACTCGTAGCCCTCCTCGGTCAGCGTGTGACCGGCCTCGGACTCATAGGAAAGCTCGGTGGGCATGGGGCCCGAACCGACGCGGGTGATATAGGCCTTCATGACGCCCAGCACGCGGTCGACATTCTTCATACCGACGCCGGATCCGGTGATGGCACCGCCGGCGGTGCAGTTGGAGGACGTCACGTACGGATAGGTGCCGTGGTCGATGTCGAGCAGCGTCGCCTGGGCGCCCTCAAACAGCAGGTCCTTGCCCTCGTCGATCATGTTGTTGAGCAGCAGGCTCGTCTCGGTGATGTAGGGACGCAGGCGCTCGGCCATCGGCAGGTACTCGTCGCAAATCTGGTCCACGGTGTAGGTGGGCAGGTTGTAGATGAGCTCGAGCTCGGGGTTCACGCGGGCGAGAGCGGTCTCCAGCTTGTCGCGGAACAGTGCCTCGTCCAGCATGTCCTGCATGCGCAGGCCGATGCGAGCCATCTTGTCCTGATAGCACGGACCGATGCCGCGCTTGGTGGTACCGATGTTCTTCTTGCCGAGCTTCTGCTCAAAGGCGCCATCCAGATCGATGTGGTACGGCATGATGACATGCGCGTTGCCGCTAATCTTGAGGTTCTTGGTGGTGATGCCGTCGGCCTCGAACATATCGATCTCCTCAAGGACAACCTTGGGGTTGACGACGCAGCCGTTACCGATCACCGACACGTGGTCGGAATACATGATGCCGGAGGGCACCTGGTGCAGGCCGTACTTCTTGCCGTTGACGACGATGGTGTGACCGGCGTTGTTGCCGCCCGAGTAGCGCACGACGGCATCGAAGTCGCCGGCGACCAGGTCGCAAATCTTACCCTTGCCCTCATCGCCCCACTGGGCACCGACCAAAACGGTTGACGGCATGTTTACTCCTTACATTCATGGACTGTCTACGCGCCACGCCGGCACGCAGAAGCACAAAACATTCCCAGTATACCCGTGCAACGGGCGCCTGTCCTACTCCTCGGCATGTGCCCCATCAAGCTCATAGAACTTGGTGGATGCCGGCAGGAACATCAGGTCGACGTCGCCGATCGGGCCCGAACGGTTCTTGGCCACGACGATACGCGTAACGCCCTCGTCGGGTCGATCGTCGCGCGAGGCCTCGGCCTCGTCGGCGGAGCGGTCCAAGAACATAACGATATCGGCGTCCTGCTCGATGGAGCCCGATTCACGAAGGTCGGAAAGCTGCGGGCGCTTGCCGGTACGGGATTCAACCTGACGCGAGAGCTGCGACAGCGCGATGAGCGGGATCTTGAGCTCCTTGGCCATGATCTTCAGACCACGCGACATCTCCGAAACCTCGACGGTACGGCTCTCGGAACGACGACCCGGCGGAGGACTCACCAGCTGCAGGTAGTCCAGGATGATGATTGCCTTCTCCTTGTTATGGAGCATACGGCGGCTCTTGGCGCGAATCTCGGTCACTGTGGTGCCGGGCGTATCGTCAATCAGAATATCGAGCTTGGACAAGGTCTGCGTGGCCTCGTTGATATTGGCCCATTGCTCGGGGCTAATGCGGCCCATGCGGAAGTCACTGATCGAGATCATGGCGTAGGCGCAAATCAGACGCTGGGCAATTTCCTTGCCCGACATCTCCAGCGAGAAGAAGCCGACGGTATAACCAGCAGCGGCAGCGTTAAGTGCCAGGTTCAGAGCGAACGACGTCTTACCTACAGCAGGACGGGCGCCGATGATGATGAGCTGGCCCTCGCGGAAGCCCATGAGCATACGGTCGAGTGACGGAAAGCCCGTGGGCACGCCCGCAGCCTGGCCACCGGCCTGGCACACTTCCTCGGCCTCGTTATAGGCCTCGACCATAAACTCGGTCAGCGTCTTGTAGCTCGACTTGACCTCGCGTGCCGTGACCTTGAGCAGCTTGCTCTCGGCCAGCTCGACAACCTCTTTGGTGTCGGTGGGGGCGTTATAGGCCAGCGCGTTGATCTCGTTGGTGGCGCCGATCAACTCGCGCAGCATCGAGTCGCGACGCACGATGGCGGCATGGTGCTGCCAGTTGACGAGCGACAGGGTCTGACCCATCAGCTCCAAAATGTACGCTTCGCCGCCCACGGCATCGAGCTTGTTGATGCTGCGCAGGTAATCGATCAGCGAGATGGAGTCGATGGGAATGCGGCTGTTGTACATATCGACCATCGCAGTATAGATGGTCTTATGAATGGGCCGGTAGAAGTCATCGGGCTGCAGCTCGACCTGGGCCTCTTCGACCACCTCGGGCGATAGCAGCATAGCGGCCAGTACATTGGCCTCTGCATCTTGGTTTTGGGGAAGACCCAACTTTGAGCCGCGGTCCTCGACCGTCAGCCCGATCTCCCTATCGTCATATGCCATGAGCATCCTCATTCATATCGCTTGCGAGCATCCATAGTATCAGCCACGGTCCCAAAACGCGCCGCGCGCGGCCAATCATCACCGAACCAAACGGATGAACGGTCCTGTATATAGGACTTCGACGCAACGTTCACCATGACACTCACTCAGCGCAAAAAACAAAAGGGCGCCCTGGTCTCCCAGAGCGCCCTTCTTAGAACAAGATTGTTGCGTTGCAGCAAATGCTACTCGGCAGCAGCCTCAGTCTCGACCTCGGCGGTCTCGGCCTCGGCAGCGAGCTCCTCGGCGGTAACGCCGACGAGAACGACAACCTCGGCCTTGATCTCGCGGTACAGCGAAATGGCAACGGTGTGGGCACCGGCAACCTTGATGGGCTTACCGAGCTCGACGCGCTTGCGGTCGATGTCCATACCGAGCTGAGCCTTGATGGCATCAGCGATCATAGCGGCGGTAACGGAGCCAAAGAGGATGCCCTCGTCGCCGACCTTGACGTCAACGGTGACCGTCTTGCCCTCGAAGGCAGCCTTGGTCTCGTTGGCGGTAGCCAGACGGACGGCCTCGCGCTTGGCGATGTTGTTGCGACGCTCGTCAAGCTGCTTGAGGTTGCCCTTGGTGGCGGCAACAGCGAGCTTCTTGGGGAACAGGAAGTTCTCAGCGTAACCCTGAGCGACCTCTACGACGTCACCCTCGCCGCCCTTGCCCTTGATCTCATCGAGAAGAATAACCTTCATGATGCGTCTCCCTTCTTAGCCGCGGTCGCGGTTGCCACGAGAGGAAACCACGGGGACGGTGTACGGCAGGAGAGCCATCTCGCGGGCGCGCTTGATGGCGTTGGCGATGTCATGCTGATGCTGCGTGCAAGCGCCAGTGACGCGACGGGGCTTGATCTTGCCACGGTCGGTCATGTACTTACGGAGAAGCTGAGTGTCCTTATAGTCGATGAACTCAGTGTTCTCCTTGCAGAACTGGCAGTACTTACGACGCGGCTGACGTGCAGAAAAATCATTAGCCATGTCAAAATACCTTTCATTTGGCAACTTCGGCGAACCGAAGCCGCCTCTCACTCAAAAATAGGTGAACAACCCTTAGAACGGGATGTCCTCATCGTAGACGTCGACCGCGGGCGGCGTGGCCACCGGTGCGGCAGGACGTGCTGCGGGCGCGGGCGCTGCGGGGGCGTAACCGCCCTGATCGTAGCCACCCTGGCCACCACGGGAGCTCATAAACTCGATCTCATCGACGATGACCTCAAGCTTGCTCCGGCGCTGGCCGTCGCGCTCCCAAGAGCTGTAGCGCAGCTTGCCCTCGATCGCGACCTTGTTTCCCTTTGCCAGGAAACGGCTCACGGCCTCGGCGCGGGTGCCGAACATGGTGCAGTCGACAAAGTTGGGATAGTCCTCCCACTCGCCAGTCTGCGCGTTGCGGCGACGATCGTTCACGGCGACGCCAAAGGACAGAACCTGGGTTCCGCCGGCGGTGGCTCGCAGCTCGGGATCGCGGGTGAGGTTACCGGTGATGTTCACTCGATTGATGCTCATAACTCACTACTTCCTCTTGGGGCACAAGCCCAGTCCAAAACGACAGTCTTACTCCTGGTCGTCGCGACGGACGATCATGTGGCGGACCACAGCGTCGGTGATGCGCAGGACGCGATCAAGCTCGGCGATCTGGGTAGGATCTGCGTGGAAGTTGATGAGGGTGTAGTCACCATCGGTGAGGTCGTTGATCTCGTAGGCGAGCTTGCGCTTGCCCCACTCGTCAACGGAGTCGACCTTGCCAGCGCCCTCAGCGATCGTGGTATCGATACGCTTCATAACAGCGAGACGAGTCTCGGGGTCGAGCGACGGGTCAACAAAGAACAGCAGTTCATAAGCCTTCATATTGTCACCTCCTCTGGGCAAATGTGGCTTCAGGTCGTGAAGGTGCGCCTGAAGCAGGAAAAGACTTGGTAATAATATCTTTCAACCTCCTAGGCTGCAAGAATATGCAGCTACAACCTCATGACCTCCACATATGCCCATACTCGCACGACGTTTCATGCGCATTCCAACCAAATGCTGACCAAAAGCTTGACGGATCTGTGGACAAGATACGGCGCCGTGAGGACAAGCTGAGCCAAGTCGCAGGTCAACGGGCGCATGGTTGTGGTCACAAAATGCATACCAGTGGCCCACAGCACCACCCAAAGATTTTTAAATTCATTGCCAAATCGCTTATAAATACCCCTTTTGAACAATTGAGTTGATCAACTACGCTGGTCGGAAGCCGTTTTTTGGCATCTCAAACCCCGCTGCAACGCCAAACGCGGCCAAGCGTTTTAAAAAATGCCAACTTTTCTGTTTGCACTTTGCGATTCCTCGTGTATACTGACTTTCGCATTTAACGGAGAGTTGTCCGAGTGGCCGAAGGAGCACGATTGGAAATCGTGTAGGCGTCAAAAGCGTCTCCAGGGTTCAAATCCCTGACTCTCCGCCAGTTAATTCCAAAGCAGGCCTTCGAGCCTGCTTTGTTTTTACCCCACGCGGAGGGGTGGCAGAGTGGTTGAATGCGGCGGTCTCGAAAACCGTTTGGCCTGTATAAGGTCACGAGGGTTCGAATCCCTCCTCCTCCGCCATTTTGGTTGAGAAAGCTCCCGAGAATGGGAGCTTTTTTGTTTTGAGTCCCCAACAAGCAAACACGGCGGAGGAGGAGGGATTCGAACCCGCCAGGGCCCGGAGCGTAAAGAAAACGCGCCCGTGGCGCGTTTTTAGCGCAGCGCGGTCGGCGCAAGCCGACCGGATAAATTTTGAGCGGAGCTCAAAATTTGGACATCCCTCCTATTCGACCACGCCCCCATCGCGTTCAGCATCAACCCGGATCCCCAAACATGGAACCTATGACCGTACCCAGTCCCGACCGTTTGCCGAGCAATAGGGTCGCAATCGGCGCCGAACATGTACTATGTACGGGCATTGTCTAAACCCGTAACTCAAAGGACCCCATCTTGCCCGTTGCCGCCGCTATGATCGTTACCGCACACGCCTCGGATGCCATGGTTGCCATCCCGTTTTGGCTCGAGATGTTCGCCGTCGTCGCGGCATCGATCTCGGGCGTGTTGGTCGCACGCGAGCACAAACTCGACCTGGTGGGCGCCGTCGCGCTCGCCGTGGTCTGTGGACTGGGCGGCGGTCTTTTGCGCGATATGACGCTGCAGGTGGGCAACGTCTACATCCTCAACCAACCGATGGCGCTCCCGCTCTCCATCGCCACCGCGGCCATCATCTACATCTTCCCGGCAATCGTCGACAAGCCCGAAAAGCTCATTCCCCTGCTCGATATCATCTCGGTGGGTATTTATGCGGCAACCGGCGCAGACAAGGCGCTGGTCTACGGCTTTGCGCCGGCGGTGTGCATCATGATGGGCTTTTTTACCGCGGTGGGCGGCGGCATGCTGCGAGATGGTTTTATGGGTGTGGTGCCGGGTATCTTCCAACGCACCAACTTCTATGCCATCGCGGCCATCGCCGGATCGGCAAGCTATGTTTGCCTTGTCATGAGCGGCTTGGTCAGCAATGTCGTCGCACTGGTCGTTTGCGTCGTGGTGACCATGGGACTACGCTGGCTGTCGCTGCGCTTTGATATCAAAAGCCCCACCGAGGATGACATCGCACGCTTTTTGCACCGCAAAAAGTAGGTGGCGCGGGCTCATCCTTCGAAATGCAACCGAGAGGTTCTTTTAGAGCGCCCACGCGTTGGGTACCCTGTTAGGTGCATGTCGAGCATCTGACGAAGGATTCACTATGCCCTGTAATCAATTCCCGTCGACCCAGCGCCGTAAAGCGTGGGGCCGCATCACGATCTTATTCGCGCTCATCGCTCTAGCGGTCACCGCGCTTCCCACGGCGTCGTTCGCCGGCACGGACACCGCAGGCAACGTACTTGCGACCGACAATGACGCCAATTCGTCCGGCGTCGAAGGTGACCTGTACTGGGCAGGTCAGGCCCTCAACTTGGACGATGCGTCCATCGGCCGCGACATAATTGCAGCAGGCGAGAGCCTCTCCATCCGCGACTGCACGGTGGGCGGCGCCGTCCGCTTGGCGGCACGCACTATCGATATCGCCAAGACCACGGTTGATGGCAGCGTCACGGTCGTCGGTCAGCACGTTGTGCTCAATTCCGACAGCACCGCCAACTGTTTTTACGCGATAGGCGAGACGGTTGCCCTGCGCGGCTCTACCAAGTCGGCAGCGCTTGCGGGCGACACGGTGACCATCGATGGCACCGTCGAGGGCGATGTCGAGGTTCGGGCCGACAAGCTCATCCTGGGCAAGAACGCCCACATCACCGGCACCGTGAACGCGCACGTCTCCGAGGACCCCGAGCGTGCCGCAGGAGCCGAGGTAGGCGCGCTCAAGATCGACCGCACCGAGAACGAGGATACTTCCACCGTTAACGATGTCATCGGCGGTATCGTCGCCGCGGCACTCTCGACCTGCTTTGTCGCTCTGCTGCTCGAGCTCGTCTTTCCGCGCGCGACCGCCAGCGCCGCCGGCATGCTCCACCAGCGCCCCATACCCCTGTGGGTGAGCGGTCTTCTGGGCACGATTGCTATCGTCCCCGCCGTCCTACTGCTAATTATCTCTATCGCTGGTCTGTCGCTTGCCGGAGCCCTCTTGTGCGGCGTTATCGGCATCGCGTTGGTGTCGAGTGCCTTTGCGGGGTGCGCGATCTCCCGCATGGTCGGACACAACCAAAACCGCTACGCCATGGCAGCCGTGGGCGGCGTAATCGCAGGCGCCCTCACGGGGCTTCCCCTCGTAGGTGACTTCATCAGCGGCGTAGCCTTTGTCTTTATGCTCGGCTACGTTATCCAGATCATCTGGCGCAACGCCCACCTCAAGCCGCAGCAGCCGGCTAACATGCCAGGACTCCCCACCGCTTAGCCACCAACCACCACAAAGGTGCCAGGTTACTTTGCACCAACAAACGAAGCGGGGCACTCGGTCATGTCGACCGGGTGCCCCGCTTTTCTTGGAGGGTTCTCTAGTAACTTTTTCAAAACCAATGATCATCAGGTCGGTAGGCCTGTGCGTCACTCGCTACGGAGGCAGCACGCCATTAAGCAGGGGGGCAATTATTTTTCACGACGACCGCCTCCCCGCTTGATGACGAGCGCGACAACAATAGCCGCCACTCCGATGGCAGCCAAAGCCGCCACCAGCACCAACGTTCTATCTCCCGTCGAGGGCATAAAGCCTCGACTTGCTTCTTTGCTTGGAGTGTTGAGCACCGACAGTTCAATCGAACCCGTCCCGGCATCAGCGGTATCAACCCGCAGAGGGCTTTCGGCCGACACGGTTACCTTGGGCTTCGCGGCTGCAACCTGTTTAACGTCCAATCCCTCGGACGTAACCGTTACCGTTCGCTTGCCCTCAAAGGCGGTGTATCCCTTGGGAGCCGCGACCTCTTCGACGGTGTAGACACCCGCGCCCACACCGCTCAATTCCACATGGCCGTCCGCGCCCGTGGTGACGCACGCGGCGGCATCCGTCGACCACGAGCCGTCGGTCGTTAGGATGCGCCCGCGGTCATCGATGATGCGCAGCTTGGCGCCCGCGAGCGGTTTATCGTCCGAGCTTGAGCGCTTGATCAGACTGAGTCCCCAGGTGTAGGCGCACGCGTCATCGCTCGGCGTGCGGGTGAACCCGGCGTCGCCGGACTGGTCGGCGAGGGGAGAGCGCGGGTAGCGCAGGTAGACCTCGTTGGGGTTGCCCTCCGCGATGCCG
>CABSNL010000055.1 GCA_902479095.1 uncultured Collinsella sp.
CATCTTCTTGCCGGTCTCGTAGAGCGCCTTGCCGTCCTCGAGATAGCCCTCCTGGTCGAAATGCATGATCTCGATCTTCTCGGTTTCCTTCATTTGTCTCTCCTTTCTGGGGTTGTTTCCACATCCCCCATGCCAACGGGCATCAAAACCCGCTTACATTCCGTAACACTCGGCCGCTTTGGCCTTAAGCGCATTGACTGACTCTTCGTAGCCCTCTGCCTTGACCTCCATTTGCTTGGAGACGGCATCAAGATACGGGTGCACGTCCCATGACTTCAGACGCTCGGCTATCATGGCCGCAATCGTCTGGAAGAACACAAGATTGGGAATTGCGCTGAGCAGCGGAGCCACCTGAGGCACCGCAACCTCGTGAGCCCTACCCTTGGGATGGGCCGTGAGCAGCACCGTTTTTGTCGTAACGTTCGATAGCGCATCAGCGATATTCGCAAGACGCTCCGACCCCTGCGGATCGTCGACGATAAACACCAGATAGCCCGGAACGATCTGCATCTCGGGACCGTGGACGAACTCCTCGCCTTCGTGATGCATGGCAGGAATCTTGATGGTCTCGCTCAGCTTGAGGGCCGCCTCTTCGGCAACGCCATAGTTGGGGCCGTTGCCGACGACCATGGCGGGCGTGTGCTCAGAAAGCTCGAGCATGTGGTCTTGGACATATGCCTCGGCGGTCTTGCACATCACGGCATTGGCATGGATAGCCTCGCGCAGGTCGTCAAGACGCTGGGCAACGCCCTTGGCGTCAATCGTTCCGCGCGCCTGACCGCCGTAAATGCCAAAGAGCACCAGGTACTCAACGAGCACCTCGACGCCCAGAGTCACAAAGTCCACCGACTCGACGCCCACACCGTAGTCAAGAACGATGTCAGCGTGTTCCTTGATGGGTGCCTCGACGTTTGCCGTGAGCGTAACTGCAGCCATATCGTGTGCGCGCATGTAATCGAGCGCCGCAATCGTATTGGTCGAATAGCCACTCTGCGAAACGGCAATGTTGAGCACATGCTGCGGATAGGTGTGTTCAAAATCGACGAAGGCCTCGGGCGTCACAACGGACACCTGCATTTGCAGGGCATCTTGCAGGTAATCGCGGGCGCAATCGGCGGCATGGCGCGACGAACCCGAAGCAACGATGCGCAGCGCGTCAAAAGAACCGGACTGGAAAATATCAACGAGCTGCGCTACCAGCTCAGACGAACGCTCGAGGTTCTCCCCCATACGCACATGGGCAAGCTGAACGTAATCGAGCATCTTCATCGTCTCACCTCGTAACAAATCATTAGTATTTGATACCAATCACAGTTACAGGTTACGGCTTTTTGATACCTCTTTGTCGATTAATTTATCCCCATCGGCGAACGGTCGATTTTGAGCCCTGTAAGGTTGTATATACAGCTGACCCAACGATCAAAACTGGTTAGTTTCCCAGCCGTTATTCACAGAATACCAGCTAGTACGTATAGGTGTAGCCGCCCGTATCGCCACGATTGAAGGACTTTACATACTCGATAGCCTGACCGCTCGCGTCATAGCTCACGCATTCCAAAAGCAAAACAAGATCGCCCTGTTCCAGTCCAAGGAGGCCGGCATCTCGTGCGCCCAGCGCTTCGATATCGAGCTTTTCCTGTGCCATGACTGGCTTTCGGCCCAGCATCTCATAGGTCTCGTACAAACTGAAGACCGACACGTCAATATCTTCGATGGTTGGGAACAGCAGGCAGGGAATCAGCGCCGTCTCAATCGATACGGGGCTACCGTTTATGCAGTTCAGGCGTCGAACGGAATAGAGCAGGTCGTCCTCGGCGATGCCAAACAGGTCGGCGTAATATGGCCCCGCATAACGCTTGGAACGCGCGAGAATACGGACGGACGGCTCGCCGCCCGAAGCACGGACCGATTCACGGAAACCGACCGTGCGTTCAAAAAAAGCAGGTACTTTCTGCGCCACAAAGGCACCTTTTCCCCGAACACGGCGAATCTGCCCGCGCCGAACCAGCTCATCGACAGCGCTTCGGATGGTCAAGCGTGTCGTACCAAATTCCTCGGCAAGGTCTTTTTCGGACGGAATCATGGAACCCGTGGGATATATACCGCGCTCGATACGTTCCTCGATGCGGCGTCGAATGCGCATATAAACCGGGGTGGCATCTACTGTTTCAGCCATTGTTCACCTGCCACGCTCCTCATGCCGTTCTCTTCGCCGTTATCGGCAAAGCGGAACTTTGTGGGCAAAATCACCGATTTGCAATGCTCCACAAAACGCATGTCCTTATCAAATTCGATCGAGCTCTCATAGAACACCGGCGCTCCCTCTTCTTGCTGGAGCAGCTCGGCCTCTTCGACGTTCAAACGCGAGATGGAGATATGCTCACGTCCATGCTCAACACGCACGCCACCTTCTTTGAGCAAGACATCGTAAAGGCTCTCGCACTCAAAATCGTGCTCGGGAAGCGATGGGCACAGGGACAGGTTAACGTGAGCCGTCTCGATTGACGCCGGCTCGCCCTCAATAAGTCGAACGCGCTGCATGCGGAGCAAAGGGGCGCCTACAGCCACCCCAAGCTTGTCGGCAAGCGTCTTATCCGCCTCGATGGTCCCGGTGGAAACCAGACGAGAAGAGGGGTGCAGGCCGGCAGTCCGCACAGCATCGGAGAAGTTATATGTTTCCTGAAAGATGTTCAGCGGCTTGGGAGGACACACATACGTGCCCGATCTGCGACGGCTCTCAAGCGTTCCACACGAGATGAGCCGCGTGATACCGGCACGCAACGCCGTACGCGAAACGCCAATCTCTTCGCACAGCACGCGCTCGGCCGGCAGGCGATCGCCGCCGGCAAGCTGATGGTGCTGGATATACCAAAGAATTCCCTCAACAGCACGCTCTTTGGGGGGAATTGCATAAGATTCGCCTGCCATTGCACAGACTCCTCATTCAGAAACGTATGCCGCCAAAATTAGGCCAGCCCTCCCATGGCATCAAATTCGGCCTTGATCTTCTCGGCGACATTCCGATACGACTTATATAGACTTGAATCGCGTTTGACTTCGTCGGTCATAACGGGAATCTCTAATTTGGAAACCTCGTCTTTTCCCGTCTGAACCGCCACAACAACGCCCATACCAAGACACATATTACGCTTGGCAGCGTTTATTTTCGCCGCCTTGGCAGGATTTGCCAGGATACGCTGGGCAAATTCCTGTTTAGAGACCGCTTCTTCGGCCTCCGGATCGCCCGCCTCGGCCACTTCGCACTGCAACACGTCCGCATAGTCAAAAATCTTCGGCTCGCCGCCGCGCTGATGTACGGCCCACTTGCGATGCGTGGCATCCTGATAGATAGCCGGCAAAAACGTAAACCGCGGCGGGTCCAAAATCGTATCCGTGATGGTAAACACATCGGGATCAAAGGCATCCTGCGGGTTTTTCTTCTTGAACAGCCCCATATCAGCCTCCCGTACTAGTATTAAACAATTCAAGCTGAATATAGCACCAATTTCAAGCCGCCGCCTTACCCTATCGGTGCGCGGCGTCTATGGCTCGCCCAGCGGAAGAGTTCACGGACGAGGGCCGGGGTGCCTGCCTTGTTTTGAGAAGCGGGCTCAGCGAACTTCTCAAAACAAGGCAGGCACCCCGGCCCCGCCGGCAAATAGCGGACACTCCGCATGCAATCTATGCAAACAAACAGGTACGCTTAGCTACATTCGGTAAGCTCGAGAACGCTGTCCTTAACGATAAGCGCCGGCTCCAGAACGACCTCTTCGGCACGCCTACCGCCCCTACCGGCAAGGCGCTTGGACATGCAGCCAAAAGCATGCTCCGCGAGGACACCCGGATCCTGTTCGATCGCGGTCAGCGCCGGCTCAAAGAGAACGTCAGCCGCCGAGTTGTCATAGCTCACCACCGAAATATCGCCCGGAATGCTCTTCCCCATCTCGTGCAAGCGCTTGAGCAAACCGAGGGCAATGTTGTCCGAGCTTGCGAACACGGCGGTGGCGTCGGTTGCGAGCACCGTCTCCGAAGCCTCGTATGCACTCGGAATGTAGTATTCGCTCTCAAACTCCAAACGCGCGTCGATAGGCAGGCCAACCTCGCGCAATGCGCGCTCATAGCCGGCAAGTCGCTTGCGACCCGTGTTGGAACGACGCGCGTTAACCAAGCAGGCAATGCGACGGTGACCCTGCTCGATCAGATAGCGGGTAGCCATGTAGCCACCCATCTCGTGGTCGAACATCACCTTGTCGCACTCGAGCCCCTCAATGGCACGGTCAACCATTACCGCCGGGATGGGCAGATGGCTGACTTCTTCGCGCAGGGCGCGGTCGTCGGAGAACTCGTCACCCACCACCAGAAAGACGCCATCGACGCCGCGCGTCACCAGCTGGCGCAGCAGCTCAAGATCGTCATCGGCGCTTCCGCCCGAGCTGGTAATAAAGAGCGCGTAGCCGTCCTCGCGGCAGCGCTTTTCCAAGCTGCCGGCGAGCGAGGCAAAAAAGCGACTCTCGATATTGGGAACGATAAGGCCCAGCGTACGCGACTCGCGCATGACCAGGCTACGAGCAATCTGGTTAGGAACATAGTGGTTGCGCGCCGCGACCTCCTTGATGAGCTTGCGGTTTTCTTCCGAGATGCGACAGGGCCGATTATTGAGAACAAGCGAGACCGACGAGGGGGAAAGCCCCACCTCCTGGGCGATCTGCTTGAGGGTGACTTTGTTGGCCATCTCGCTCCTTCCGGGTTTACGCGCAATCTCTTGAAAGTATAGCGACTGCCCCTCTACCTCGGTGATAAACACTTTACCAATCCGGTAGACGGCTGTTTTATCGCCGCGATTGGTGCAAAGTAACCTGGCCCCTTTGCACCATGTGATGCATTGGAGTCAGGTTACTTTGCACCAAATCCATCCGGGTGGGGTATATTGCATTCGATCGATGAAAACGACCACCATAAGGCGGATATTCGTATGCACGAGAATGACTTTTTTAACGAGGACCTGCTCTGCGCGCTCGCCGGTGTTGCCGGCGAGGACAACGTGTTGATGAGCGAACCCATGCGCGAGCACACCACGTTTAAGATCGGCGGCCCGGCCGACGTCTTCGTCACGCCCGATACCGAGCAGGGCCTCGTCGCCACGCTCGATACCTGTTATCGCTGCGATCTGCCCCTCACCATCGTGGGCAACGGCTCCGACCTACTCGTCGGCGACAAGGGCATCCGCGGCGTCGTCGTGGCGCTGGGCGAGGGACTCTCCGACATTACGGTCGACGGTACGCACGTCACGGCGGCAGCCGGTGCCCTGCTTTCCGATGTCGCCGCGGCAGCGGCCGAGGCCGGTCTCACCGGCATGGAGCCCATCTCGGGCATCCCCGGATCGGTCGGCGGCGCCTGCTACATGAACGCCGGCGCCTACGGTTCCTGCATGGCCGATGTGCTGGGGTCTGTGCGCGTCTACAAGCCCGCCCGCATGCTCGACGACGGCACCCGCGGCAGCGGCAGCATCATCGAGTTCGATGTTGACGAGCTTAACCTGGGTTATCGCAAGAGCCGCATCGCCGACGACGGCTTTATCGTGCTTTCGGCCACTTTCAATCTCGCCCCGGGCAACGCCGCGATGATCAAGACCGACATGGACGACTACCGCCAGCGCCGCGAGGACAAGCAGCCGCTCGACATGCCGAGCGCCGGCTCCACCTTCAAGCGCCCCGAGGGCTACTTTGCCGGCAAGCTCATCATGGACGCCGGCCTGCGCGGCCATGCTGTCGGCGGCGCGCAGGTGAGTGAGAAGCACTGCGGCTTTATCGTCAACGCCGACCATGCCACCGCCGCCGATGTCGACGAACTCATCCGCCACATCCAGGCAACCGTCAAAGACCAATTCAACGTAGACCTAGAACCCGAAGTCCACCGAGTCGGCGAATTTTTATAAAAAAGAAGGCCCCGGAAGGGGCCTTCGCCATATTTATTCAGATAACCCAGTCCGGCGTGTGACGTATTGGACCCGAGAGGTCCGTGGCTGCCCGAAAGGCATTAGGTTGATCGCGAGTTCCGCACGAGCCGGAGAGCACTTAATGTGCTCTCCGTGCGAGCAGGACTGTCCGAGCAGGCAACCTAATGCCTTTCGGGCAGCCACGGACCAACTTACTTCAAACCACCGTTACGACAGCGCAATACCGCCGAGCCAGCCCCAACGCACGCCAGAGCCAGTGCCATAGAAGCTAATAAACGAGTCAAGCGACTTAGACGTAATGGCACCCTCGTTGCTCATAACGATGCCGCCGCCAACGTAGATACCCACATGACCGTAGATAAGGCCCGGAGCACCCGTGCCGCTGTGCGAGGAATCGGCCACGATCATGCCCACCTGCAGCGCCGAGCGGTCGGAGCTATAGCACCAGGCGTTAAACATGTCGCACGCATTGCCTCCAAAGTAGCCAACGCCGGCGTTACGGAAGACATTGGTGACCCACGCCGCGCACCAGTTCTGACCCGGCGAAGGCGTGGAGTAGCACGCGTTGACGACAGCCTGCTGCTTGCCCGAGCCGGCATTCTGCTGCGGAGTTCCGGGCGCGTACGATCCACCACCCGAGCTCGAACCACCCGAGTAGGAATTGTTCTTGTTCGCGGCAGCCGCGGCAGCGGCAGCCTTCCTAGCGGCCTCCTCAGCCTGGGCAGCAGCGAGGATCTCGGAATCGCGCTGAGCCATGAGCTCCTTGACGTCGTCGGAAAGACCGTTCAGCACGGTCTGGACTTCTTGCTGCTTGGCCTGCATGTCCTGCATCTGGGCAGTCTGCTGGTCCTTGAGCTTCTCTAAGTCGGCCTTCTGCGACTCGAGCTCGGTCTTTTGCGCATCGAGCTCTTCCTGGATGGTCTGAATGTCCTCGATGGCGTCGCGGTCGCTCTTGTTGATCTTCTCAACGTAATGCGCGTTGGCGACGAGTTCCTCAAACGAGCCAGAGGCCAGCAGCAGCGACAGGATGTTCGTGCCGCCGGACTTGTAGCTGGCGGCCACGCGATCGGAAAGGTCGTTGCGCTTCTTCTTGAGCTCGGCCTTCTTTTCATCGATCTGGGCCTGCGTGTCGTCAATCTTGCCCTGGACATTCTCGATGTCGTTGAGGGTCTGGGCATTCTTGTTGGCCAGCGCCGCATACTCATTTGCGATGCTGTTGAGCTGGGCCTGAACCTCGTCGAGCTGGGCCTGGGCGGCATTCAGTTTATCGGTGGTTTCTTTGGAAGCCTCCGCCGCATGGGCGCGAGCGGGCAGGCCAAAAAGAACTGCCGCAGAAGCGGCGCCGAACAGGGCCTTGAGGGCAGTGCGGCGCGAGAGCTCCTGGGAAAGGATGGAATCGCTGTTTGGTGACATATGTACTCCGTTACATGCTTATTTATATGTCGCTCAACTCATACATATTAGCGTACATATGGCGCGTCCCAACGATTTCCACGAACGGCAGGAAACTGCAAGGTCAGCGGCTCGTAAGCAAATGCCAAAGATCAGGTTATGCGTACGCAAGCTCTTCTATGAGTACGTTGGCACAATCCTCCGCTTTTCCTACAGCGCACGATTTGGGCGTCCCTGCCTGCGCTATACTCCCCTGAAGAAGTGTTCCTGATTCGATAGGAGACTACATGTCCAAAGCACTCGACCCCAAAGACACCTGCGTCCTCGTTACCGGTGGCGCCGGCTTTATCGGCTCGCACACCGTCGTTCAGCTGCTCGAGGGTGGCTACCAGGTCGTCATCGTCGATGATCTCTCCAACTCCAGCGCCGTCGCCGTCGACCGCGTCAAGACCATCGTGGGCGACGAGGCCGCCAAGAACCTCACCTTCTACGAGGCCAACGTACTCGACCGCAATGCGATGAACAAGATCTTCGATACCCATCAGATCGACCGCGTCATCCACTTTGCCGGCTTTAAGGCCGTCGGCGAGTCGGTGAGCAAGCCCGTCGAGTACTACCACAACAACATCGAGAACACCCTGGTGCTCATCGACGTCATGCGCAACCATGGCTGCAAGTCCATCATCTTCTCGAGCTCCTCGACCGTCTACGGCGACCCGGACAACCCGCCCGTCACCGAGGAGGATCCTAAGAAGCCCGCGACCAACCCCTACGGTTGGACCAAGTGGATGATCGAGCAGATCCTTATGGACGTCCACACCGCCGACCCCGAGTGGGACGTCGTGCTGCTCCGTTACTTCAACCCCATCGGCGCTCATCCGTCAGGCCTGATCGGCGAGGACCCCAAGGGCATCCCCAACAACCTGGTGCCCTATGTCGCCCAGGTTGCCGTTGGCAAGCTCGAGGCCGTTCAGGTCTTTGGCAACGACTACCCCACCCCCGACGGCACCGGCGTGCGCGACTACATCCACGTGTGCGATCTGGCCTCTGGTCACGTTGCCGCCCTTAACTGGATGAACGGCAAGACCGGCGTCGAGATCTTTAACCTGGGCACCGGCACCGGCACCTCGGTACTCGAGGTCGTCGCCGCCTTCTCCAAGGCTTGTGGCAAGGAGCTGCCCTACGTGATCCGCGAGCGCCGCGCCGGCGACATCGCTGCCAACTGGTGCGATGCCTCCAAGGCCGAGCGTATGATGGGCTGGAAGGCCCAGTACGACATCGCGGACATGTGCCGCGATAGCTGGAACTGGCAGAGCCACAACCCCAATGGCTTCGCCGACGCCGAGTAGCAAAAACCTACATACCGCTCTTGCCCCGATCTCACGTTGTGAGGTCGGGGCTTTTTCATGGCATGTAACCATTCGCCGAAAATCGACCAACTTTTTTATCTTGCCTGTACATGTTTAAACAACATGTTTTACAATAGGCGTATCGAATCAAAACACCGGGGTCGGACTGCACACCCATCGGCAGGCCGACCCCACAACAAGAAGGTTGGTGAGCGCATTCATGGAGCGTGCAAGCGGCGTCCTCATGCCCGTCTCATCTCTGCCCGGACCATACGGAATCGGCGGCTTTGGCTGGAATGCCTACGACTTCGTCGATTTTCTCGCCTCGTGCAAACAACATTACTGGCAGATTCTGCCCCTTACGACGACCAGCTATGGCGATTCGCCCTATCAGTCGTTCTCGGCCCGCGCAGGCAACCCCAACTTTATCGACTTTGCCGAGCTTATCGAGGCAGGGTATCTTGAGCAGCGCGATATCGATGGCGTGTATCTGGGATCCGACCCCAGCAATGTCGACTACGGCGCTATCTTTGGCGGCCGCCGTCAGATTCTCGACCGCGCCGCTGAGCGCTTTGCTGCCGACAAGCCAGCCGATTTCGATGACTTTATCCAGGCCAACGAGGACTGGCTCATCCCCTACTGTGAGTTCATGACCGTCAAAGAGGAGTGCGGTCTCAAGGCGTTTTGGGAGTGGCCCGCGGAGCTCCGTACCCGCGGCGAGGCTTCCGCCAAGGTCTGCGCCGACCATCCGGCGCGTATGCTCTACCACCAGATGACGCAGTACTTCTTCAATCGCCAGTGGAGCCGCCTCAAGGCCTATGCCAACGAGCGCGACATTCTCATCATCGGCGACCTGCCCATCTATGTCTCGCGTGACTCCGTCGAGATGTGGGCGACGCCTGAGCTCTTTAAGATCGACGCCGCCGGCAATCCCGTGAGCGTCGCCGGCACGCCGCCCGACCAGTTCTCGGCCACCGGCCAGTACTGGGGCAACCCCATCTACGACTGGGACGCTATGGAGTCCGACGGCTTCTCCTGGTGGGAGGGCCGCATTCGCGCCGCCCTCGACATGTACGACGTCATCCGCCTGGATCACTTCCGCGGCTTCGAGGCCTATTGGGAGGTGCCGTTCTCCTCGCCCGATTCGTCCTACGGTTCGTGGACGCAGGGTCCCGGCCTCAAGTTCTTCAAGACGCTCGAGGAAAAGCTCGGCACGCTGCCCATCATCGCCGAGGACCTGGGCTTCCTCACCCCCGGCGTCATCGACATGCGCGACAACTCGGGCTTCCCCGGCATGAAGATCCTGCAGTTTGCCTTTGAGGGTGCCAACTCGTACTACCTGCCGCATAACTACATCGCCAACACCGTCGCCTATGTGGGCACCCACGACAACGAGACGGCGCGCGGTTGGTTTGAGGGAACGGCCACCCCGCGTCAGCGCGAGCAGGCAGCCCTGTACACCCATCAGCAGGCCGGCGAACCCATGGCAGATGCACTCAATCGCACCATCGCCGCCAGCGTGAGTGACACGTGCATCTACACCATGCAGGACCTGCTCAACTTGGGCAACGAGGCGCGCATCAACACCCCTGCCACGCTGGGCGGCAACTGGACCTGGCGCATGCTCGACGGCGCCATCACCCGCGAGCTCGAGCACAAACTCACCGACTGGACCGAGACCTACTTCCGCATCCCGTCGGAAGCCGAAATCGAGCTTCCTCAATAGGAGCTACCGCGCCCAGCCCCTCCCCACCGTGCGGACGCGCTTGCTTTTCCCGCGCGAGGCCACCCCAATCCCCTCGCGCGGGCTTCTTATGAATTGCAGACATGAAACAACCCATCACAGGAGAAAACATGCCCCAAATTAACCTCATGGAACTCGCCGAGCAGTCTTTTGGCACCTCGCTCGAGCAGCTCGACGACCGTCGCATTTACAAGCTGCTGGTCAAACTCGTGCAGGAGCGCTCCACCGCCTGCCCGCTCAACAACGGCAAGAAAAAGCTCTATTACATTTCCGCCGAATTTTTGATCGGCAAGCTGCTCATCAACAACATGATCGACCTTGGCATCTACGACGAGGTTAAGGACCAGCTCACCGCCGCAGGCCACGACCTCAGCAAGATCGAGGAGTTCGAGGTCGAGCCGTCGCTCGGCAACGGCGGCCTGGGCCGCCTGGCCGCGTGCTTCCTGGATTCCATCGCCACGCTGGGCTTGACCGGCGATGGCGTGGGCCTCAACTATCACTACGGTCTGTTCCGTCAGCGCTTTGTCGACAACCAGCAGAAGGCCGTCCCCGACGAGTGGCTCGGTGAGCAGGACATCCTAGTCGACGATGACCGCTCCTACACCGTCGAGTTCGGCGATTTTGCCGTTACTTCCAAGCTCGTCAACATCGATGTGCCCGGTTACGGCCAGCCCACCAAGAACCGCCTGCGCCTGTTCGACCTGGCGAGCGTCGACGACGGCCTGGTCCCCGGCAGCTCCATCGACTTCGACAAGACCGAGATCGCCAAGAACCTCACCTTGTTCCTCTACCCCGACGATTCCGACGAGCAGGGCCGCCTACTTCGCATCTATCAGGAGTACTTCATGGTGAGCAACGCCGCCCAGCTCCTGATCGACGAGGCCGTCGAGCGCGGCAGCAACCTGCACGATCTGGCCGACTACGCCGTTGTCCAGATCAACGACACGCACCCCACCATGGTCATTCCCGAGCTCATCCGCTTGCTCACCACCGAGCACGACATCGAGTTTGACGAGGCCGTTACCATCGTGCGCTCCATGGTCGCCTACACCAACCACACGATCCTTGCCGAGGCGCTCGAGAAGTGGCCGATCACCAGCCTGCAGAAGGTCTCCCCTGCCATCGCCGACATTATCGTCAAGCTCGACGAGGTTGCCAAGGCCGAGCACGACGACCCGCGCGTCGCCATCATCGACGAGCACGACACCGTCCACATGGCCCACATGGACATTCACTTTGGCTTCTCCATCAATGGCGTCGCCGCACTCCACACCAAGATCCTGGAGGACACCGAGCTTCATCCGTTCTACGAGATTTATCCCGAGAAGTTCTCCAACAAGACGAACGGCATCACCTTCCGCCGCTGGATCCATGGCGCTAACCCCGCGCTCGCCAGCCTACTAGACGATGTGATCGGCACCAATTGGCGCAGCACCGGCGACCTGAGCAAGCTCGCCGAATTCGCTAACGACAAGGATGTTCTTGAGCGCCTGGCCGCCACCAAGGTCGAGGCCAAGGCCATCATGCGCCAGTTCATGGCGCTCGAGCAGGGTGTGACCATTCCCTCCAACGCCATCATCGATGTTCAGGTCAAGCGCATCCACGAGTACAAGCGCCAGCAGATGCTCGCGCTCTACATCATCTGGAAGTACCTCGATATCAAGAACGGCAACAGACCCAAGCACCCCGTCACCATCATCTTTGGCGGCAAGGCGGCGCCTGCCTACACTATCGCGCAGGACATCATCCATCTGATCTTGACGCTGTCGCAGTGGATTGCAAACGACCCCGACGTGGCTCCCTACCTGCAGGTTGTCATGATCGAGAACTACAACGTCACCGCCGCCGAGCGCGTGATCCCCGCCGCTGACATCTCCGAGCAGATTAGCCTGGCCTCCAAGGAGGCGAGCGGCACATCCAACATGAAGTTCATGCTCAACGGCGCCCTAACCCTGTGCACGCTCGACGGCGCCAACGTGGAGATTGCCGAGCTCGTGGGCGACGAGAACATCTATACCTTTGGTGCCTCGTCCAAACAGGTCGAGCAGCTCTACGCCGACGGCACCTATGACGCCGGTGTGCTCTACCGCAAGCCCGGTATCAAGCTGCTGGTGGACTTTATCACCAACCCCGCCTTTATGGCGACCGGCAACGCCGAGCGCCTGCAGCGCCTGCACGACGACATTAAGGGCAAGGACTGGTTTATGGCCCTGCTCGACATTGAGGAGTATATCCAGACCAAGGAGCGCGTGCTGGCCGACTATGAGGACCAGGACGCCTGGATGCGCAAGGCGCTCATCAATATCGCCAACGCCGGCACCTTCTCGTCTGACCGCACGATCTCCCAGTACAACGACGAGATTTGGCACCTGAGCTAATTTCGCTTCCCTTACCCATCCTCTTGAGAAACGGAGTCGTGGCAACACGGCTCCGTTTTTTGTGCCCGCACGTTACCCTGCGACCCAACTCGGCCAAACAATCTCGATCTGTAACAACTACTCGGTAAAAACGGTCCCAGCTGTTACAGATTGAGACATACCGGCCCCTCCCCTTGGGTTTATCTCGATCTGTAACATCTAGCAGCTGAAATTCACCTTTGGTGTTACAGATTTAGATGAAATGGTTAGCTCAGCGGAACCGTCTCGATCTGTAACATCTAACGTCCGAAATCAGCCTCACCCGTTACAGATCGAGACAAACGACCGGTCAGACAGCCCCAACACAAAGAAAGGCTCCCCTCTCGCCCAGTGGACGGGAGGGGAGTCTTATATGTGACCGCGGCAAAAGGATGGCAATACCGCAGTCGCCCAAAGGGAGGGCCTGGATGCACCGGGCCTAGATAAGGTTCTTGCCAGACACCTTATCGAAGAGATGGGTCGCGTTCTTCTCGAACTTGAACCAGATGGAGTCGCCCGCCTTGAGCGCACCCTTGGCCTCAAGGTCGACAACGGGAATGATCAGGACGAACTGGCCATCGGGAGCGGTCACGTGGACATGCTCGGTCGAACCCATGAGCTCGGTCACCTCGACGGTACCCTGGAGCGCACCCTCCTCGCCCTTGTCGGCAAGCAGAATCTGCTCGGGGCGCACGCCGGCCGTAATCTCCTTCACGTCGCCGCCGTCCCAGTTGAGAGCAAGCTGAGAGCTGTC
>CABSNL010000056.1 GCA_902479095.1 uncultured Collinsella sp.
GAGATGTGTATAAGAGACAGTGGGGAAAGGTGTTGAAAAATGGGGCGGTTCCCCATATTATTGATGACGTCGACAGGCGGGGTGGTTCCCCGCGTACGTGCCATCTGAGTAACCGAGGGGAGGGCGCACATGGGAATGACTGGTGCATACGAGCGCAATCTCGATGCAAAAGGTCGTCTGTCCCTGCCTGCACCCCTTCGCGAGGAGCTTGGAGAGCACGTTCGCGTGTTCAAAGCCCTGGATGTCGATGCTCTGTACGTGTTCTCTGCCGAGGCCTTCGATAAGTGGGTCGAAGGACTCTTCGCTGGTCGTGAGGGCCACGAGGGTTTTAACCCGCGTGACATTAATGACCAGAAGCTCATGAGGGCGATCAACAAGCGCACCACGTCGATGGACGTGGACAGCGCCGGTCGTATCGGTCTTTCCGAGTCTCTCCGCAAGCAGGCGAACCTCGACCGCGAGGTCACGGTTGTGGGCAACTACGACCACCTTGAGGTTTGGGATCGCGCCGCGGCCGATGAGGACGATGACGATGAGGCCCTGCTGGACCTCTTCTTCTCGTAAGGGCAAGGCACGGGTAACGGATGGAGCGTGGGATCTTGACACAAGAATATCGGCATGAACCTGTCATGCTCGGCGAAGTGCTTGAGTCGCTGCGGCTAAAGAGCGGCTCCGTTGTCTGCGATTGCACCCTTGGCGGTGCCGGCCATTCGGTAAAGATGGCCGCGCAGGTGGGGGAGACGGGCCTTTTGCTCGGCGTCGATCAGGACGACATGGCCCTCGAGGCCGCTGGCGCCCGTCTGGACCGCGAGGTTCCCGGCGTTCCGCACCAGCTGCTGAAGGGCAACTTCGGCGACTTGGACGAGCTGCTTTGCTCGGCCGAGGTGCCCGGGGTCGATGGCTTCCTGTTCGATTTGGGCGTTTCGTCACCGCAACTCGATATCCCTGGCAGGGGCTTTTCGTATAACGAGGACGCCCCATTGGACATGCGGATGGATCCGGGTAATAACACCTTAAACGCAGCTGAGGTCATCAACACCTATAACGAACACGACCTCGCCCGGATTCTACGCGTCTACGGCGAAGAGAAGTTCGCCTCGCAGATCGCGCGCGAGATCGTGCGCCGCCGCGAGCAAGAACCGATCGAAACCACCGGCCAATTTGTCGAGATCATCAAGGCGGGTATCCCGGCTGCCGCTCGTCGGCATGGTGGACACCCGGCCAAGAAAAGTTTCCAGGCCATTCGCATCGAGGTCAATCACGAGCTCGATGTGCTCGAACGAGGGCTTGATGCCGCCACCAGGTGGCTCAACCCGGGCGGACGTATCTGCGTCATCTCGTATCACTCGCTCGAGGACCGTATCGTAAAGAACCACTTTAAGGAGATGAGCCAGGGGTGCACGTGTCCGCCGGAGATTCCGGTGTGCGTGTGCGGCAACGTGCCGATACTCAAGGTCATCACCCGCAAACCCTTGGTTGCCCAGCCTGATGAGGTTGAGCGCAACCCTCGGGCGAGATCAGCCAAGATCCGCGTGGCGCAGCGTCTGTAGGCGCGACCGCGCGATATTGGACCTCCCACTCGCACCATAAACGAAGCTTAAACACACTACCAACGTACTCGGGATGGGAGGCGGCATATCATGGGCTACAACACTTCAAGCGCAGCACTCGCCTATGATATGAACGCCATGCCCGCCTATCGTGAGACGCCGCAGGCCCTCGTTGCTCCCCGTGAGCAGCGCGCGCCGCGCTTTGATGTCTACACGGGCGCGGGCCGTCAGGCAAACCAGGCGGTAAGCCCGGTTTTCATGAGCGTTCTTAAAACGTTTTGCATCATTACGGCTATCTTCATGACGATCGGCGTCGCCCGCGTGGCGCTCGCCGGCGTTACGGCCCAGGTGCTCAACAGCAACGCCGAGCTTACCAGCACGCTCGAAAAGGCGACCGATGAGAGCTCCGACCTGGAGGTCATGCATTCGGTCTATGGCGCCGACACGCGCATTCGCGACCTTGCGGGCGCTTATGGCATGGTGGAGCCCAGCGAGAGCGTTACACTTGACTTTTCGCAGGATGCAGCCGCGGGCGCCAACGCGACCGCGACCGCTCAGTAGCAAGACGGTAGCTGAGTATGACAAATGACTATCGCCGCGGTTCCGATGGGGGCCGCGGTTCTGGACGTCCCTCGTCGCGGGGACGTTCTGGTTATCAAGGAACGGGTCGGCAATCTTACAACGCCGGGCAGTCCCGTGGCAACGACCCGGCGTCGCGACTTCGCGGCTCGGGCGGCCCTCAAGTGCATAACACCAGGTCGCGCAAGAGTCCGTCGACCGAATGGCTCACAGGCGCACCTCTGCCTCGCCGCAAAGCCGTCATGGGCTTCATCGGGCTTGGCTTGGGCTTGGGCGTCTTTCGCCTTGCCGACTATCAAATTGTCGAAGCCGATAAACTGCGCGAGCGTGCCGATGCGCGCCGCCTGCTTGCGCAGACCCTCTATGCCAAACGCGGCACCATCTACGACCGCAACGGCAACGTGTTGGCGTCGTCGGTCGAATGTCGCAACATCGCCGTGAACCCGCAGCTTGTCGAGGATGTCGACAAGACGGTGTCGGCGCTGGTCAAGGCAACTGGAATCGATAAAAAGACCTGCCGCAAGCTCGTTGAGTCCGATGGAACCTGGGTGTATATCAAGCGCCAGGTGGACGAAGACGATGTTGCGGCGCTGGAGAAGAAGAACCTGCCCGGCGTGCTTTTTGAGCAGGCCATGAAGCGCGTATATCCATACGGCAATCTGGCATCGCAGGTGCTGGGTGTAGTGAATGTAGACAACGACGGCTTGACGGGTCTCGAAAAGCAATACAACAAGCTTCTGACCGGCACGAACGGTTCCCTCGTACGCGAGCGCGCGAGGGACGGCAGCTATATCGCGGGCGGTGCCTATAAAAAGGTGGCTGCGGTCGACGGCGTTGATATCGTGACGACGCTCGACGTCAATATCCAGCGTGCGGCCGAGGATGCCCTGGCAGAGGCAGTTGAGAAGACTAAGGCCAAGAACGGCTCGGCGCTGGTCACCGATCCTACGACAGGCGAGATTTTGGCAGCCTGCTCGTACCCGACCTACGACCAGACCGATCTGGAGAATGCCAAGACCGAGGATATGAATCTGCGCCTGGTCACCGACGCCTACGAGCCCGGCTCGGTCTTTAAGACGCTCGTGGCGGGCGCCGGCTTCGACTTGGGCGTCGTGCGATCGAGTACGTCGTTTGAGGTGCCGGCGAGCATTAAGGTGGGCGACGATACCGTCACCGATGCCGACAAGCGCGACTATGCCATGACCATGGATGTGCGCGAGATGATGCGCCGTTCGTCCAACGTGGGCTTTGTCCTAGTGGGGCGCAAGATCGGTGCCGACGACTTTGCCGCCTATGTGGACAAGTGGGGCATCGGTCACAGCTCGGGTGTCGATTTTCCGGGCGAGAGCCTGGGTATCGTCAAGGAGCGTGACCAGTATGACGGCGCCACGCTGGGCTCGATGAGCTTTGGACAGGCACTGTCCGTCTCGCCGATTGAGGTCGCACGTGCCGTGGGCGGTATCGCCAACGGCGGCGTGATGATGACCCCGCACTTCTATAAGTCCAGCAAGGGCGACGAGAAGGACTGGGGCGAAGGCGAGCGCGCGATTTCTGAGGATGCTGCATCCCAGGTGACATCGTGCATGCAGACGGTCGTGTCCGAGGGAACGGGCGTTGGCGGCGCGGTTGACGGCTATGACGTGGCGGGTAAGACCGGTACGGCCGAACGTGCCGACGAGAACGGCGGCTACCTCAAGGAGAACTACATGTCGTCCTTTATGGGCTTTGCACCGGCACAATCGCCCAAGGTGCTGTGCTATATCACGCTCGACGGAACGCCGAGCGGCTCAGATGCCGCTGCGGTGCCGTTCCAGTCCATTATGGCCAACGCGCTCGACGTGCTGGGTATCCCGCACACGAAGTAGGGGGTTACAATCTTTGGGGCGTGGTTTGTTGTCCCATATGAGGGTGTTCACATGCCCTGCACCACGCATGTGCGGCGCTGGGATACAATACGCCGATAGCATTATTAGGTTTACAGGGGAGCTGCAATGATAGAGATCGCCGTCAACAACCTTGCGGCCGCAACAGGGGCCCGAACCGTGACGGGAGAAGCCGATCGGGTATGCCGCGGGTGCGTTATCGACTCGCGCCAGGTCGAGGAAGGGACGATTTTCGTCGCCTTTCCCGGTGAAAACGTCGATGGCAATGATTTTGCTTCCCGTGCCGTCCAGTCGGGTGCCGGCGCCGTCGTGATGACGCGTGAGCCCGAGGCCGAGCTGGTCTCGCTGGCGCAGGACAAGGGCTGTGCCATCTTGCTGACCGATGATCCCGAGGAGTTTCTGCTGCGTTTGGCGCACGCGTATCGCCTGGAGCTTGGCTGCCTGGTCGTTGGCATTACCGGTTCCATCGGCAAGACGACGACCAAGGACGTGCTCGCCGCTGTTCTCGCCAAGCGCTATCGTGTCTGGGCCACCAAGGGCAATTTTAATAACCTGATCGGCATGCCGCTCACGGTGCTTTCCGCCCCGGCCGATACCGAGGTCCTGGTGCTCGAGATGGGCATGAACCATTTCCATGAGATCGAGCGCCTTTCCCAATCCGCCAATCCCAACTTTGCCATCGTGAGCAAGATCGGCACCTCTCACATCGGCATTTTGGGCAGCCGCGAGAACATCGCCCGCGCTAAGGCCGAGATTGTCCAGGGTATGTGCGCCGCCGGCGACTTCTTGCCGCTGCTGGTCTTGGGTGGCGAGGACGACTTTACGCCGTTCATTCGCGATACGTTCGCCCAGCCTGCTGGTATCGACGTTATGCTGGCCGGTGTCTCGGACGATGATGAGGTCCGCGCCCGCGATATTCGTGTTGATGACGAAGGCCGTCCGGTCTTTACGCTCGATTTTGGCCAGGGTGAGACGATCGATACCATGCTTGCCATCCCCGGCGTGCAGTCCGTTCCTAATGCCGTTAAGGCCGCCGCGGTTTCCTATCGCCTGGGCGTGACGCCCGAGCAGATCGATGCTGCTTTTAGGGGCCTCACGATCACCGGTCACCGCCAGGAGATCAAGCGCGCCAAGAGCGGTGCCCGCGTCATCGACGATTCCTATAACGCCAGTGCCGAATCCATGGCTGCTGGCCTCGATCTACTGTGCTCGCTTTCGTGCACGGGGTCTCGCATGGCGATCCTGGGCGAGATGGGCGAGATGGGCGATGAGGCTCCTCGCATGCATGAGCTCGTGGGCGCCTATGCCGCCGCCAAGAAGCTCGACATGCTGGCGTGCGTGGGTGGTGAGCTGGCCCAGCTTATGGCCGATGCCGCGCGCATGATGGGCATGGACGAGGACCGCATCCAGGTGTTCTCCGATTATCAGCAGGTGCTCGACCGCATGGGCGGCGCGCTTGAAAAACATGATGTTGTACTGGTCAAGGGTTCCCGCTTTGTTGAGCTCGACCGCTTTGTGGAAGGTGTGTGCTAGCCCATGTTCGGCAATCCCTCGTATCCAACGTATCAGGCTTTTTTGGGGCTTGGCATCGCCGCTGCCATTGCGCTGCTGCTCATGCCGTGGTGGATCAAGCTGCTCAAGGTCGAGGGTATCGGCCAGCAGGTTCGTGCCGACGGCCCCAAGCGTCATTTGGTTAAGCAGGGAACGCCCACCATGGGTGGCGTTGTCATTCTCGTCGCGATTTCGCTGACCTGCCTGCTGATGGGCAAGCTCACCACCGAGCTCGTGCTCGTGCTGCTCGCCACGCTGGCGACCGGCGTGCTGGGCCTGATCGACGACCTGACCTCCGTTACGCATGGGCGCTCGCTCGGTCTGACGCCTCATGCCAAGATGATCGGCCTAACCATTATCTGTGTCACCTTTACGGTACTTGCCGTCAACTGGTGCGGCGTCGCCCCCGAGATTCGTTTTCCCGGCGGCCTGACGATTGACCTTGGCGTGCTTTCGACCACCATCTGCGGCCTTTCGTTCCCGTGGCTCTACATTGTCTTTTGCTGGCTGATGATCGCCGGTCTTTCTAATGCCGTGAACCTGACCGATGGCCTTGACGGTCTTGCCGGCGGCACCTCCATGATTGCCATGCTCGCCATGGCTGCCATGGCGTTTTTGCACGGAGACGTGAACCTGTCCATCTTCTGCACCGCGTGTGCCGGTGCCTGCTTGGGCTTTCTGTGGTTCAACTGCTATCCGGCGAGCATCTTTATGGGCGATACCGGCTCGCTTGCCCTGGGCGCCGCGTTTGCCTGCACGTCCATCATGACCAACACCGAGGTCGTCTCCCTCATCATCGGCGGCCTGTTTATCGTTGAGACCCTGTCGGTCATGATTCAGGTTGTCTACTTCCACTTTACGCACAAGCGCGTCTTCCTTATGGCGCCCATCCATCATCATTTCGAAAAGAAGGGCTGGGCCGAGACCAAGGTCGTCATCCGTTTTTGGATTATCGCTGCGGCCTTTGGTGCCGTTGGCCTTGCCCTGTTCTTCCAGTTGGGATAGTGGTCTTTCATGCCTCTTGCTGATGTCTTTAGCCTGCTCGTTTTGGGTCAGGGCAAATCCGGTCTCGATGTCGCCCGCTGGGCGCTGGCACATCCCGAGCGCGTAAGCGCCGTTACCGTGTATGGCGGCGGCACCTCTGAGCCCAATGACGCCACGCGTGCGCTCGAGGCTGCTGGTGCGTCGTTTGTCTATGGGACCGAACAGGTCGAGGGCGCCTATGACGTATGCGTGACGTGCCCGGGCATCTCGGAGTTCTCGGGCTTCTTTAAGGCCGGGCGCGAGCATGCCGCCCAGATTATGGGTGAGCCCGAGTTTGCCTATCGCCTGTCGCCCGATAACTGGATTGCCATCACGGGCACCAACGGCAAGACGACCACCACGTCGCTGACTGATTATCTGCTTAAGGCTGCCGGCGAGGCCAGCGTTGCTGTCGGCAACATCGGCGAGCCGCCGGTCAACGAGATTGACGGCCGAGCCCACAACGAGTGGTTTGTGGCTGAGCTCTCGAGCTATCAGATTGCTACGACAACCGAGCTCCACCCCCGCGTGGCGGTGCTGCTCAACATCACTCCCGACCACTTGGGCTGGCATAAGAGCCATAAGAACTATGCACTTGCCAAGATCAAACTGTTTGACAATATGGTCGATGACGATCTGGCGGTTGTCGACGTCGAAGACGCCGGCATTCACGAGTTCGATGAGTACATCTACACGCCGAGTCGTCGCATCTGCAAGGTTGCCTTTGACGAGCCTGAGGGCGAGGATGCCGCCTTTGTGCGCGATGGCAAGATGATCGTGCGTCTGAAGGGTGTCGAGACCCCGCTCATCGCTACATCCGAGCTCAAGATCTCGGGCCATCACAATGTTATCAATGCCCTGTGCGCTGCCACGGCTGCCTTGGCGGTCGGTGCCGATGTCGATAGTGTCTGCCGCGGTCTTGCCTCGTTCCAGCCGCTCGAGCACCGCGTGGAGCCGTGTGGCGAGATTGACGGCGTGCGTTACGTCAACGATTCCAAGGCGACCAACACCGATGCGGTCGAGAAGGCACTGACGGCATTTCCCGATGACGACGTGATCTTGCTGCTCGGCGGCCACGATAAGGGCACGCCGCTCACGGACTTCGCGCGCGTCGTTATGGACAACGTGCGCTCGGTCGTCTGCTTTGGCGATGCGCGCGAGCGCTTCACCGCCGCTATGGACGAGGCCGATGTCGATGGCGATGTGGATATCGCCCAGGCGGATGACCTGCGCGATGCCGTGGACGTTGCCCGTTCGCTTTCGAGCCGTGGTGACGTGATCTTACTTTCTCCTGCCTGCTCTTCGTTCGATGAGTTCTCGGGCTATGAGGAGCGCGGCCGCGTGTTTAAGGACTACGTGGCTCAGCTTGCCGCTACAGCGAAATCACAAATGGAATAGGGGTTGCGGTGAGAGAGGAGAGCCCCCGACAAGGTATGAGGAGGCCCGACTCGGACCGTGCTTCCTCACGTCGCACCACACCGCGTTCCAGCCGCGGCGGGCAGTCGTTTAGCGAACGCTATATTGCCGGCGTTCCCGCCCGTATCATGCGCCCCCGTTTGATATTCATGGCCTGCTTGTTTACCTTGGTATGCTTTGGCCTGCTGATGGTGTACTCGGCGTCTTCGGTCGAGGCGCTGCACGAGAATGGCTCGGCGACGTTTTTTCTGGGTCGACAGGCCGCGTTTGCCGTGGTCGGTGTTCTGGCGCTGATTGCCATCGTGCGCGTTTTGCCGGACAGCTGGTTTGGGGAGGATGTGCTCAGGATCTTCCTCATAGGTATGATAGGGCTACTGTTTTTGGTGTTCTTGGTGGGCAGCGGCAGCCGTGGCGCCACGCGCTGGCTCAACATCGCCGGCATTCAGTTCCAGCCTTCCGAGTTTTTAAAGCCATTTGCCATTGCGTATTCGGCCATCATGCTTGACCGCTTCTTTTCGCCCGGTGGCAACATCAACGAATTCCTTCGCAAGATGGGCATCTACCTGGGCATTTCGCTCCTTCTGATCTTTATCCAGCCCGATTTCGGTACTGTCCTGATCATCCTGTTGACCCTCATGTGCATGGCGTTGTTTGCGGGTCTCGACCCCAGATTTATCATCGGCGTGATAATCTTCGGTATTCTCGTGATCGTGATTGCGCTTGTCGCAGAGCCGTACCGTATGGTGCGTATTCAGGTTGCCTTGAACCCTTGGGCCGACGAGTATGGTGATGGCTATCAGGCCACGCTTGCCATCATGGCCTTTGCTTCGGGCGGTCTGTTCGGCCGTGGCATCGGCAACTCAACCATGAAGTACTCGTATCTGCCCGAGGCGCACAATGACTACATCTTGGCCATCATTGGCGAGGAAGTCGGTTTTGTCGGAACCGTGCTGTTCTTCTTGGTGTTTGCGATGCTGATCTACTCGGCGTTTCGCATTGCCGAGCAGGCGACCGATCGTCGGGGCGCGCTCATGGCGTCTGGCTCCGCGGTCATTCTCGCGGTGCAATTTCTGATTAACGCGCTGGGCATCCTCAACGTGTTTCCCATGACGGGCAAACCGTTGCCGTTTATTAGCTACGGCGGTTCGTCGATTATCGTGTCGCTTATGCTTGCCGGGTTGATCCTGCGCGTTTCGTACGAGAGCGCCCGCCGCGATGAGTATGATCGCCGCCGTGAGAGCTTTGCCGTTATGGATGAGAGCACCGCCGGCGTGGCCCATGTGCGCGGTGAACGACCTTCGCGTAGCGGCTTTACCGTTCTGGATGGCTCTGCGACCGAGCCGGCAGCCCGCCCGCGTCAGCGAACGGCTCCGCAAGGTCGTCCTCAGCGCCCCACTCCTCGCAATGCGGGCGGCGGATATAATCGAATCGATTTGAACTCGGACCCGTCGGCGCGTCTGCGTACCGACGACCAGGGACCGCGTGTACGAAGGGACTACCATGACCGATAAAATGACCGTTGCTATTGCAGCCGGCGGCACGGCAGGACACATCAACCCCGCGCTCGCCTTGGCCGAGGAGCTGCGTGACCGTGGCCACCACGTTGTGTTCGTGGGCCAGTCGCGCAAGCTCGAGGGTCGTCTGGTTCCCGAGGCTGGGTTTGATTTTGTGCCCATTACGGTCACGGGCTTCGACCGCTCCCGTCCTTGGACGGCGCTCACCTCGCTGTGGCGTGTCAACAAGGCCAAGCGTGCGCTCGCCAGTCATTTCTCAAAGGTCGGCAAGCCCGATGCCGCCATTGGTTTTGGTGCCTATGTCGAGGTTCCGCTGCTGGGGTGGTGCAAGGGCGCGGGCGTTCCGTATCTGCTGCATGAGCAGAACTCTGTTCCGGGCCTGGCAAACAAGATGATGAACTCCCACGCCGCCCGCGTGTGCATCTCGGTGCCGGCAGCGCGTTCGGTCTTTGAGCGCGAAGGTGACCCTGACCACGTGCTCATGACCGGCAACCCCGTACGTCGCTCGGTGATCGAGGGCGATCGCGCTCGCGGCCGCAAGGCACTTGGCGTTCCCGAGGACGCTACGCTGCTGCTCGTCTTTGGCGGTTCACTTGGCGCCCAGCACCTCAACGAGCGCGTGGCTTCGCTCAAAAACGAGCTGCTTTCGCGCAAGAACCTCTATGTGTTGCATTCGACGGGTGCCGACGGATTTGAGGAGACCGAGCGCGCTTTGGCGCTGACGCCCGAGGAGGCGAAGCGTTACCGCGTCCAGCCTTACATCGACAACATGGGCGATATGCTGGCTGCTGCCGATTTGGTGCTCTCGCGTTCGGGCGCATCGAGCGTGGCCGAGATCGCTGCGCTCGCCGTGCCCTCGGTGCTCGTGCCGTACCCGCATGCGACGGCCGACCATCAAACCACCAATGCCCGTTATCTGGTCGACGCCGGGGCCGGCGTGCTCTGCGCCGATGCCGATATCGACGGTTCTGCCTTTGCCGATGAGCTGCTGCACCTGGTCGATGACGCGGCGGCGCGCGACGCCATGCGTCAGGCGGCGCGTGGTCTGGCTCAGGATAGGGCCGCCGCTCTTCTGGCGGATGCGGTAGAGGGTTTGCGTTAGTTAGACGGGATATCGTCGGTCGCCCTCGCGCTGATGCGGTTGGTGCGGTACAGTTAACGGGTTACAGGCAGTGTTTACGCAAGGAGTACACGAGCACATGGCTGATTCCCAGACTGCAACCTCCGCGCCCGAGTTTAAGAGCGCCCACTTTATCGGTATCGGCGGCGCCGGCATGAGCGGCATCGCCCTCGTTCTGCACGAGCGCGGTTATGCCGTTACCGGCTCCGACCTTAAGACGTCACGTTATATCCGCCAGCTTACCCGCGCTGGTGTGAAGGTGCATGTGGGCCATGAGGCCGCCACGATCGACGAGGTCAAGCCCGACGTGGTTGTTGTCTCTACCGCTATTCCGGAGTCCAACCCTGAACTCGTGCGCGCTCGCGAGCTTGGTATTCCCGTGTGGCCCCGTGCCAAGATGCTCTCTGCTTTGGGCCACGGCTACACCACCGTCGCTGTTGCCGGCACGCATGGCAAGACCACCACGTCTTCGATGTGCGCCACCATGCTCGACCGCATGGGCCTGGATCCGAGCTTCTTGATCGGCGGCATTGTCGAGGGCTATGACACGAACGGCAAGAACGGCTCGGGCGACTACTTTGTCGCCGAGGCCGACGAGTCCGACAGCTCCTTCCTGTTCCTGAACCCCAACGTGGTCATTGTGACCAACGTCGAGGCCGACCACCTCGATCACTACTCGGGTATCGAGGAGATCGAGGCAACTTTCGCCAAATTCATGAGCCTGGTGGGCGAGGACGGCACCGTCATCGTCTGCGGTGAGGACCCGCATCTGGTCGAGCTCGCCAAGTCGGCGGGCCGTCACGTGCTTTCCTACGGCTTTGCCGAGAGCAACGACATCGTCTGCATGCACCCGGATGTCAAGGGCATCCAGAGTGACTTTATCGTTCGCTTTGAGGACGGCACTGAGCATGCTGTGGAGATCAAGAGCAATCCCGGTCGCCACAACATGCTCAACGCCACGGCGGTGCTCACCGTCGCCCATGTCCTGGGCCTTGACATCGACTCCGCCGCCAAGGCGCTCTCGAGCTTTGAGGGCGTCCGCCGTCGCTTTACCCACGTGGGCGATATCGATGGCATCACCGTGGTCGATGATTACGGCCATCACCCCACCGAGATCAAGGCGACGCTTGCTGCCGCTTCGTCGCTGGGCTACAAGCATGTCGACGTCGTGTTCCAGCCGCACCGCTATTCGCGCCTGCAGGCCCTGTGCGACGACTTTGCCGATGCATTTGCCAATGCCGATAAACTGCTGTTGATTGATGTGTTCTCGGCTGGCGAGATGCCCATTCCGGGTGTCACCTCTAAGATGCTCGCCGATACCGTGCGCGCCAAGCATCCTGGCAAGGAGGTCGTGTACTGCTCCAGCCGTCTTGAGCTTAATCAGGAGCTCGAGCAGATGGTGGGCGAGGGCGACCTGCTGCTCACTATGGGTGCTGGTGACGTTACGACCGTCGGTCCCGAGTTCATTGAGTATCTGACTGCCAAGAAAGACGCTTAAGTCTAATGGGTCTGTTTAACGCCGTCATGGCGCTCTCGGGCATGATCGACACGGATGTGATCGAGGACGAGCGCCTTGCGCGTCATACGAGCTATCGTATCGGCGGCAAGGCCGACCTCTTTGTGACGTGCCATAGCTATCATGCCCTCCGCCGTGCCGTGGCGGTGCTCGATCGCGAGCAGGTGCCGTGGGTCATCATCGGCAAGGGCTCCAATCTGCTGGTTGCCGATGGCGGTTATCGCGGTGCCGTCATTTCGCTCGGACGTGAGTTTCAGCGCACGGTTGTTGCCGATGACGGTTGTACGCTGACGGTCGGTGCGGGCGTGATGTTTGCGCGCCTGGTCAACGATGCCCTGTCGCGTAGCCTCTCGGGCCTTGAGTTTGCCGTTGGCATCCCTGGTTCGGTCGGCGGTGCGATATCTATGAATGCCGGCACACGGACCGAGTGGATTGGCTCGCTGGTTGAGGATGTCGTAACGTTTGACCCGGCATCCGGTATCAAGCATTATGCGGGGTCCGAGATCACTTGGGGCTACCGCGAATGTAGCCTTCCCCGCAATGAGATCATCCTCGAGTGCGTGCTCAAGCTTAAACCGGCGCCCAAGGCCGACATTCGCGAGCGCATGGAGCGGTACCTTACGAGGCGCAGGCGTACACAGCCCATGGGTCGCGCATCCTGCGGGTCGGTCTTTCGCAATCCGCCCGATGCGAGCGTGGGCAAGCTTATCGAGGATTGTGGATTAAAGGGTTTTTCGATTGGCGGCGCGGAAGTTTCGCCCGTTCACGCTAATTTTATCGTTAATAACGGAACTGCCTCGGCCGATGACGTTGCCGCGGTTATCAGACATGTGCACGGAAAGGTGAGGGAGGCGTATGGCATCGAGCTCAGACCGGAAGTTAAATTCCTCGGCTTCTAGAGCATCGAAACCCACCTTCCGCCGCGCCGGAGGGCGTTCCGGCGCGCCTGCCAAACCTCAACGCAATACCGTCGCGCACTCTAAGTCTGTCGGGCATGCTCGACAGACCAGTCGTCCGGTTGTCGGCTCGCAGCTCGGTAATCGTCCGGCCGCAAAAAAGTCCTCGCGTCCCTCGGTGACGTCAAAGCCTGTTATGGGCGCCAAACCTGCCCGTCCCATGGCAACTCCTAAGCCCTCGACGGGAACTAAGGCGGCGCGTCCGGGTCGCACGCTGGGCGCATCGAAACCGCGCTCGCTGACATCGGTGCCGGCTACCGCCAAGAAGCCTTCGGGTAAAAAAGGCGTCAACCCGTTGTCTTCACTTGGGGCGATGGCAAATAAAACGTCAGACGCCGCTTCTCTCGTTACAGGCAAAGGCAAAATCGTGGGCGGCGTTCTGGCCGTCTTGGCCGTGCTCGTCGTCGTTGCCATCGTGGTGATTAACCTGTCTCTTATACACATCTGACGCTGCCGACGAAGCTAGAAGTGTAG
>CABSNL010000057.1 GCA_902479095.1 uncultured Collinsella sp.
CGCAGCAGATAGGAGTTCAGGCGCAGGTAGTCGCGGTTGTAGCGCGGGTACAGCATGCTGGTGAGTTTGCCGTCGAGCAAACGATCGAACTCATCCCACTGCTTGGCGGCCATCAATTGCTGCAGGCGTTTAAACGTGGTGCGTTTTTTGACGCTAAAGAACACCGACACGGCGATGCAGATGATAACGACGGCGGTCCAGAGGGTGCGGGAATCGGGCATATTAGGGTCCTTAGTCGCTCATAAAGCGAGCGGTATGACAACACGTACTAGATGTATTATACGCAGCGCGCAAGCAAACTGGCATAAAAGCTCATCGAGGCCGAGTGCCATCGCTCGCTGCGGTACACTTACCTAAAGTAAACCATGAAGGGAGACATTACCTATGAAGAAGATCGTTTTGGCTTGCGGTGCTGGCGCTGCTACTTCCACGCTCGTTGCCCAGAAGGTCGCTACCCTGCTCGACGCCAACGGTTATGCCGACAAGTACGAGATCGTGCAGTGCGCCATCTCCGAGGCCAAGGATTACTGCGACGAGGGCGCTGACCTGCTGATCGCCACCACCGTTGCCCCCGAGGGCCTCACCTGCCCGTACGTGAGTGGCGTGCCCTTCATGACCGGCATGAACCGCGTTGCCGCCGAGAAGGCCGTTCTCGACGTCATGGCTCAGTAGGCGCTGACTGCATGAGTGAGCAGAACGCCAACCCGGTAGAGCTCTTTGGTATGCGCGTTGCCCATGTGGGCATTAACGCCACCGACCCGGCAGACGCCCTGGAGATCGCGGAGCTGTTCTCGACGATGATGGGCCTGCCCGTCATCGAGACCCCGGTTTCGTACTTCAACGATTCGCTGGTCGAGATCATGAAGCAGAACGGTCGTGGCACCAAAGGTCACATCGGCTTTGCCGTCAACGACATCGATGCAGCTGAGAAGTGGTTTGCCGAGCGTGGGCTCGAGGTCAACGAGGAGTCGCGCGCGCTTCTACCCGACGGTGGCACCAAACTCGTGTACTTTAAGCGCGAGTTCGCCGGTTTCGCCGTGCACCTGTGCCGCGAGTAGCGCACAAGCTGCCATAGCTGGCAAAAAGGGATAGGGCCGCGTGGCCCTATCCCTTTATTTATGCCGAGGGGCTTCCTATCGTGGCAGGCGAATCGTAAAGCGGCTGCCGACCCCTTCGACCGAGGTCACACCGATGACGCCGCCGTGGCTGTCGACGATCCACTTGGCGATCGCAAGCCCCAGACCCGAACCCTGTGCGCCGGCATCGCGCGCGTTGTCGGCACGGTAGAACCGCTCGAACGCGTGAGCTGCGGATTCCTGGTTCATGCCGATGCCCTCGTCCTCAACACTTATGTCGATCGTGCCCGCGCCCGCATCCGGCGTTATGCCAAATGTGACGGTCGTTCCCGCATCCGAGTACTTGGCGGCGTTTTGCACGATCACGCGCAGAGCCTGCTTCACGAGCGCCACGTCGACGGGCGCGTCGCAGCGCGGGTCGCTGGCAAGCGCAGCGTCAGAAGCCAGCCGATACGTGTGCTCGGTATCGATCATCTGCGATTCTTCGCATACCTCGCTGACCAGTGCAGCCAAGTTGGTATGCGCGCGCCGCAGGACCGTGCGCCCGGCATCGCCGCGCGCCAAAAACAGCAGCTGCTCCACAAGCTCTTGCATGTGCTCGCTTTCGGCTTTAAGGGACGCGATGGATTCCGCCAGCACGTCCGGGTCGTCCTTACCCCAGCGGTCGAGCATGTTCACGTAGCCCTGAATCACCGCGATGGGCGTGCGCAGCTCGTGGCTCGCGTCGTTGACAAAACGCATCTGCTGCAGCTTGGCCTCTTGCATCTGGCGCAGCAGGCGGTTGAGTGCGACCTCGATGCTTGCCAGGTCGGCGTCGCCGGTGGTGACGCTCGGCGAGTCGACGCTTGCGCGCTCGATGGCCTGCTCCAGTGTTTCCATTTTGCCGCCGGCGAGTTGCATACGGCCGAGTTCGTCCACGCGCAGGGCCAGATCGTTGAGCGGCGCCATGGTGCGGCGCACGCGGCGGGCGCCGCCGAGCATGTTGAGCACGCTGATGACCTGCCAACCCACAACGACAAGGTAGAGAGGCCATAGCGTGACGAGGTCCTGCGCGAGGGGGAAAGTCTTGGTGGTACGCGCGAGCTCGACGGTATAGGTGAGCGTTGTCAGGTCCCAGCCGCGCGCGGGCGTCAGCGTCATGCCGCGAACGGTGGCGCTGGGGATCCATCCTGCGGTAAACGCGCCGTTGGGCAGCGTCTGGTTGTATCCATAGACAAGGATCGCCGCCACAATCACTACTAGCAGCAGGTCGAGCCAAACGTAGCTCATCAGGCGGCGCCACATATAGCTCCAGTTGATGGCGCGGGCGATGGAGGTGACGCGCTTGGCCTCGGCGTTACGCGCGGCAGACATAGCCCACCCCGCGCACGGTTTGGATGATGCGGGCGCCGCCGGCGTCCTCGATCTTGGCGCGTAGATGCGCGATGTGCACGTCGACGTTGTTGGTGTCGCCCATGTATTCGTAGCCCAGCGCTTCGTGCGCGATGCGTTCGCGCGTGAGCACGGTGCCGGCATGTGCCATAAGCAGGGCGAGGACATCGAACTCGCGGGCCGTGAGCGCGATGGGCGAGCCGGCGACCGTGACTTCGCGGCGGTCGGGATCGAGCACGACTGAGCCCACAGTGAGCGTGGCGGGGGAGGGTGTGGCAGCGGTCTGGGCCGTGTCGGTTGCCGGGGACATTGTGGCGATACCGGCGGCCGTGCCGCTCGCTACGCCAGCCCTGGCGCCGGCGTCGCCAACGCCCGAAGCCGCCCGCACGGCCTCCGAGCGCTTCAGCGCTACGCGGATCCGTGCGAACAGCTCCTCAATCGCAAACGGCTTGGTCAGGTAATCGTCGGCGCCGGCATCGAGCCCGGCCACCTTGTCCATCACGGCATCGCGCGCGGTGACCATGATCACCGGCACATCCTTGTGCTTGCGGACACGTCGCAGGACCTCCATGCCGTTGAGCTGCGGCAACAGCACATCGAGCAGAATCAGATCGTAGTCGCGCTCCAGCGCCAGGTCCACGGCGGTGCGGCCGTCGGCGGCGTGCTCCACCTGGTAGCCCTCGTGCTCCAGCTCGAGCGTCACAAAGCGGGCGATTTTCTCCTCGTCCTCTACGATCAGGATTCGTGCCATACGTGCCCCCGTCTGCGTTTACTTGTCGTCGTTGAGATTTTGCTTGATGTCGTCCGCGGCATCGGCAGCGTGATTCATAAGGTTGTTGATGCTGCCGGGCACGTCGCCGTCGCTATCGATGCGGTAACGCATGCCAAAGAACAGGCCAATCAGCATCAGCCATATCGTGGCGCCCCAGGCAAACAGCGCGACGATGGGGATCAGGATGGGAATGTTGAGGATGATCGCATCGCGGCGCGTGGCGATAAACTTGGTGTCCAAACTCAGGCGGAAGAGCTTTTTGAGGTACTCCCACACGCTGTCCATCTTCTTGGAGAAGTCGGTCTTTTCACTCGACTTTTCGTAGGCGACCTGCGCGGCGACCATCTCGGCCGAGGGCTCATCGACCGGCTCAGACTCGGTGGCGGCGTGCGCCGACGTGGTCTGGGTCTTGTCCTGCGACTCGAGCCAAATGATGGCGTCCAGAACGTTGCCGTCGGCGGCGTCGAGTGCGGCTTTGGCGTCGGTGTAGCTCACGTTGCACTTGGTGCGGATGGTTTCAACTTTTTCGAGGTCGTCCATGACCTGTCCTTTCGTTCGATGGGCGCGACGCCAGGCGATCTGCCCGGGCGCGAGCGTTGCGTTCGGCGGTCTGCGTTGCGCGGCGCCGCCCCGCCCTTGGTCGAACTCTATAGTGCAGGATATAGATTAAGCGATTCTTGAGCCAAGATTAATGTTGGATGAGTTTTTGGGTGGCGGTGGGAAAAAGTATTAGACCTCGATGGCGGGAGATGGTGGGCCGGTATCAAGCTGGCGTCAGAAATGAGATAAGCAAGGTGTATGGATCGCACGGATCAAAATTACGTTGCAAAAGTATGAAAACATCCTACAATTGCAACATGAAGTACTTTAGCAACATAGCGGCGATAAGCGAGCTTTCCGAGAGCGAGGGCGTGTTCACCACAGCTCAGGCGGCTCGCATGGACATCTCTCGAGATGCGCTGGCACACTCATGCCGTGCGGGTCGTCTTGAGCGGATATGCCACGGCGCCTACCGGATGGCTGGAACACAGCGCCGAGACACCGACGAGCTCAACGCTTTTTGGAAGCTCACCAATCCTTCCCTTTGCGCGTGGGAGAGAAAGCGCCAGTGGGATGGCATTGCCGTGAGCGGTACGACTGCGGCGAACCTACAGCAAATGGGCGATTTCTATCTGTCCCCCTACAGAATGACCGCATCCATGCGCATCAATACAAGAAACGAATCCCTTTCTTTTGCAAAGCGCGAGATTGCTGAGCAGGATATCGTTTGGCTCGACGGCCTGCCGGTAACCAAACCCGAGCGCACGCTTGTCGATCTTTGTCTCGATTGCGAGGATCCTTCATTAATCATCGATGCCTATCACGACGCGCTTGGGCGTGGGCTCGATACACAGCGGCTGAAGGATCTTGTAGAAGAGAACTCTAAAACCGCCAAACGACGCGAGTTAATGGCGCCTTTGCTGATAGCTCTAGGTTGTGACTGAATACGCAGGCCTGATGTTGGCTAGTTGCAAGTTGGGGCAATTGTTTGTCCGTGCGACACGTTAATCTAAGTTGCCGTTGAAAGGCGTTGCAACAAAGTGTTGCAACTGCCATGAATCGCGTTTAATCTTGATAACGCTGTGTCAATTAGCGGACAGTTCGTCCGTAGTTTGTTCCGATTGGATAGCATGAAAGACGCTAGGGAAGAGATAACTGCCAAACGCAAGGAGCTCGCGCTGACTCAGAAGGAGTTCGCCGCCGCTCTTGGCATGGGACCTAATGGTGATAGAACCGTCCGGCGTTGGGAGACTGGCGAGACCAGTCCATCTGCTACGGAGCTCACGTTTATACGCTCCCTAGGTTATCAGGCGCCCTTTGCGCAGGGTGATCGGGAGGACGCTCCTTTCACTTACATTGACCTATTTGCTGGTATCGGTGGTATTCGCTTGCCGTTCCAAGAACTTGGTGGCAAGTGCGTTTTTTCTTGTGAGTGGGATAAATATGCACAGAAGACGTACCGCATGAATTACGGTGATCAGCCAGCTGGGGACATTCATGACGTTCGTTCGGACGACATTCCAAAATTTAACGTTTTATTGGCGGGATTTCCGTGCCAGCCATTCTCGCTCGCGGGCGTTTCAAAGAAAAAATCGATGGGACGTGCTACTGGCTTTGAAGACAAGACGCAGGGGACATTATTTTTCGAAGTAGCTCGTATTATTCGCGACAAAAAACCTGATGCTTTCCTGCTGGAAAACGTTAAAAACCTAACGAGTCACGATCGCGGCAAGACCTTCAGGATTATTATGCAGACCCTTAAGGACGAGCTTGGTTACGATGTGCACTACAAGGTTCTTGATAGCAAGAATTGGACTTGCCAGCATCGTGAGCGCATTTACATTGTTGGCTTTAAGAAAAAAACTAATTTTGATTGGGACCAACTAGAGCTTGGGGGCGGTGGACACACCGTCGGGGAGATTCTTGAAGATGCTCCTGATGATCGATACGTTCTTTCCGACAAACTGTGGGCTTATTTGCGTGCATATAAGGAAAAGCATCAGGCGGCAGGCAATGGCTTTGGCTATAGCACGGTTGGCCCCAATGACACGACAAGGACGCTTTCAGCACGCTATCACAAGGACGGAAGTGAGATTCTTGTTTCACGCGGCGAGGGGAAGAACCCTCGCAAGCTGACTCCGCGTGAATGTGCCCGACTTCAAGGGTTCCCCGATCAATTCATTATTCCGGTTTCGGATACGCAGGCATATCATCAATTTGGTAATTCTGTCACCGTACCGGCTGTGCGAGCAGTGGCCAAGCTGATGATGGGAGCGTATTTCGATGGACTACGGAGTTCTGAGTAGCTATTTTGACGGCGCGGTTGCGAAGAAACTCGTTGCTGTTGATATTGATAGAAAACGCAGCAACCAGCATGAATTCAACGGAACTGCGGAGCTCCGTTCCCTGTTTGGCGACGATGATATAAGAAATATACCGACGACCTTCGTATTTCTTTGCGACGATGCAGACCCTTTGTTTGATCACGGGTTTACGACTTGGTACGACGCGCGCAGGAAGCATCCGACTAGGACAGAATACAGGCTTTATTACAACGATAGCGAAGCGATACGAGCCTCGAGAATCGGTGACCTGATGGTCATTGCACCTTCAGACGAGCATGGTCTTCTGATTGTATTTGCTAGACAAGGATCAAATGCCGAGTGCCAATTAAGATGGCTTTTCGGCTTGAACGATGTTGAAGATAGCGGCTTTTCGCGATCAACTGCGGATGATAGGCGCATAGATGCAATCGCCGCGTCTATTCTTGAAGCGATCGGCATCGAGGTTTCGCTTCCCACATCGGCTGTTGCGTATTTGGACGAAATGGTCGATAAGTTCGGAGACTCTTTCCCCAAAGGGATTGAATTTACGAGGTATTCAATTTCGACTTTGGGTGAGCTTGATTGGATAAACGAACCCGATAAGTGCCTTCTTGATTGTTATGAGCGAGAAGAAGTTCTTTTTAAGGTCTTCGAGAGGCATCTCCTTGAGCGTGATTTGGCTCCCTATTTAGGGAACGACCTAGATGTTGATGGCGTGTTGCGGACTACGATGTCGGCTTTCCAGCGAAGGAAATCGCGTGCGGGGACTGCGTTCGAGCATCAGCTTGAGTACTTGTTTAAGGGATGGGGCATAAGCTATTCTGCTCAGCCGTATACTGAGGGCAAATCAAGGCCGGATTTCATTATGCCGTCGATTGATGCCTATAAAAATCCGCTATATCCTGTCGAAAAACTGACTATGCTTGGTGCAAAGACGACTGTAAAAGAACGCTGGCGTCAAGTATTGGAAGAGGCGAATAGAATTGAGAATAAGCATTTAATCACGCTCGATGTGGCGGTGAGCACCGAATATACAGACTCGATGCGTGAGCATAATCTTCAACTGGTTGTGCCTCGTCCTGTATTTGGCTCATATACCACTGAACAGCAAAGCTGGCTGATGGATGTCGGCGAGTTTTGTCAACTGTTGGTCGAGAAAGAACGTCGGTAGGCAATTCTATACTGAGGTTCTACTTCTTTTGGGCATTGATTATTTGATCGAGTTGCATTAATAAAATAGGTCACCTTGCCGTCGCTCTGCTGAAGTGAGTGAGCTCGAACTTGGTTTTGTTCTATGTTGGCGAGGTGCTGGAGTGCGCGCCGGCGTTGGCCTTCATCGTCGATATCTATTCCGCCGCGAGCGTGTTAGTGCGCCCGCATTCGCAGTTGCGACATTTGAGTCGTGCCTTGTCGCGCCTCCCTTTAGGATTCCCACTTCGCCATACGGCTGCCATGTTTTATGAAATAACTCACCCTACATTTTCCGATGCTTAAGCAGTCTCTTATTCGCCCGCTTACCAACATCCCCATCTTTACCAAAGAGACTAGCCTTGCGTTCTTGAACTCTCCGACTCTCCTTTTGTAAACGAGATGCTTCACGACAGTTCGTCTAGCGCCTCTGGAGGGGTGACTACGAAGAGCCGGTCTGTGCCGTCAATTACGTTGCCTGCTGCTGGCTGCTGCCTCATTAGAATCCGGCTGCAAATGGACCGCGGTGAGCATGCAAGATCGTGCCATAACGTGAGAAAAACTTGCAAGAATCGCAAGTTCTTATCATCCCATGAGAAAAACTTGCAAATTGGGGCGAGTGATGAACGGCTGTACGGTTCTTGAAAATCGAGATATCTCGAGAAGCTGATTGCCTTTCGTGACATCCAAGTTACAGAGTCGACTGACGAGGAGGCGACGCGCAAGCGCGAGCTGCGTCCATTTGAGCTCAGGTCGCTCGAGAAGATCACCGGTGGTTATGAGAAGATCATTATCGTTCGCCGGGGGAGCCATCCGACCGACATCGACGGCATCAAAATCGTCTCTGCAGTCGACTTCTTGATGGGTAGGCTTTGAGCTTAGGGTGTTCTGTGGGTTTATGGACACTTTGGCAGCGAGATTGCCTGCCTGTAGGCAAATTCCGCCCAGGACCCGATGAGGATAACGTGATCGATGCACCCTGCTTCCTCGACTAGGTCGAGTACTTTTAAGAAGGCTCGTTGCTGCTCAGTCAACATTCGGCACCCTCCCCAACGCACGTATGATTTGCTTTTGAGATTGCTTCTGTTCTCTGATGGCGGCCGCAAGAGCCCTTCGTCGTTCGATTTTGGCTCGCAGCACATCAACCTCTTTAGCAGGGACATAGTCACTTTTGACCTTGTCGCCAACTCGATAGTTGAGATAACAGTATTCGTGGCCCTTTATGTTTCGCATGCGGATGCTGCCCTTTGGAAGGAGGCAAATCTCCTGCTCCATGAGGTTGAGGAGGCGCCTCGAACGTGCGTATTCCTCTTCCAGGACATCTTCTAAGACGGACACGATGTCTCCCTTCTGAGTAGTTACCCAACAACATATCAAAATCTTAAAAATGTAGGGTAACTCGGCGGTGTCCGCACGTGTCCGCACGACATGTGACACTTAACCTGCCGCTCACCCTGTCGCGGCGGCAAGAGTCTGAACAACAATCCTCTAAGGAGTTCGATATTGATGAGTGATAACACCAAGCATCTCGCAAAGAAGTGCGTCAAGGACGCGGGACCGTGCCTCGCACTGTGTTTTGCCGGCGCAGCGGTCGCGCTGCTGGCCGTTCTGGGGCCATTCGACGTGCTTCGCAGCGCAAGCTCTCTGCATGTTTGCATTGCCCTCGCTGGCGCCATGGCGACCGTCGGCGTGTTCGATCTGATTTTTTGGGTGCTCGACCCGTTTGGATGGAAGAACGAGGGGTAAGCCCTAAGAGATGGAAGGGCTGGAACGGTTGGCCTAGTGATCGTGCAGAATGCGGGCTAGCGACTTACAGGGAAGTGGTAATCCGATGACGGTCTATGTGACGGGCGATATTCACGGCGGCCTCGACATGCAAAAGCTGCGCGACTGGGATCTTGGGGATAGTTTGACGAGCGACGACTATCTGATTGTCGCGGGCGACTTTGGCTTTCCGTGGGATTTCTCTGCCGAGGAATGTGCCGATATCGCTTGGCTGGAATCGCGTTCCTATACCGTGCTGTTCGTCGACGGCAATCACGAGCGTTTCGATCACTGGGCGGAGCGTCCCATGGAGTTGTGGCACGGTGGGCTGACGCAGCGCCTGTCGGATACCTCCCCCATACGGCGCCTGACGCGCGGCGAGGTTTTTGAGTTCGACGGCTCAACGATCTTTACCATGGGCGGCGCCACGAGCGTGGACAAGGAATACCGCATTCCGTATTCCAGCTGGTGGCCGCAGGAATTGCCGGACGAGCGCAACTTTGAGGAGGCACGGACAAAGCTCGACAGCGTGGGCTGGAAGGTCGACTACGTGATTACCCACACCTGCGCTACGCGCATGCTCTCGCCCACGCTCTATCCGGCACCCGGCTGGAATTGCCCCGCCGTCGATCGGCTCACGGCATTTTTCGGTGAGCTGGAAGATCGCTTGGACTACAAGCGCTGGTACTACGGGCATTTTCATCGTGATGCCAACCCAGCCGAGCGCCATACCGTGCTCTACGACTGCATCGTCCGCCTGGGCGACGAACTCCAACCCTGGGATGTTGCGTAGGGGCGCGGAGGCATGAGCTTCGTGACGAACCAAAACCGATTTGTTAAGGGATTTACTCCCAAGCTGGCTTGCGCTCGAGCAACGTTTTCGCAGCTTTAGGCGTGGGAGAGTCAAGTATTTCGCAGAACGCATCGAACCCCTCTGGCGAAAGATGGGTTGTTGATACTTTGGCAATGTCGCTATCGAGGTGCTCGTCAGGGTGGGCTGTCGTCTGTTGCATGCCTGTCCTTTCATCCATAACGATGTTCTCGCGGTGCGCGCGGATGACATTCCAGCTAAAGTGCTCGACCAGCTGCTCGGCAGAACGCGGCGTGGTGTCCGGCGCGATGCCCGTTTGACCGGCGAGCCAGCCCAGCAGTGCCTCGGGTGTGCCAAAGCGGGCGCGTAGTTCGCCTAGGTCCAGATCGCGGTCGCGCTTGGAAAGGCGGCGGCCGTCCGGTGACATGAGCAGCGGAATGTGCGCATAGTGCGGTGTGGGAAGGCCCAGCAGATGCTGCAGATAGATTTGACGCGGCGTGGAGCCCAGCAGGTCGCATCCGCGTACGACCTCGGTGACGCCCATGGCGGCGTCGTCGACCACCACGGCCAGCTGGTAGGCAAACACGCCGTCGCTGCGGCGCACCAAAAAGTCACCGCACTCGGTGGCGAGTGCCTCGCATTGGGCTCCGTACGTGCGGTCCACGAATTCGATTACGTCGCCCGCGAGGTCGTCGACGGTGGGCACGCGCAGGCGCGTGGCCGGAGCACGCAGGGCGCTGCGGCGGGCGACCTCTTCGGCCGAAAGGCCTCGGCAGGCGCCGCGGTAGATGGGCGTGCCGTCGCTGGCATGCGGCGCGCTCGCGGCGTGGAGCTCGGCGCGCGTGCAAAAGCAGGGGTAGGTGAGGCCGGCGTCTTGCAGCTGATGCAAGGCGCTCTCGTACAGGTCGAGGCGATCGTGCTGGTAGTAGGGGCCTTCGTCCCACTCGAGCCCCAGCCAGGTCAGATCGTCAATCAGTTGAGCGGCAAGTTCCGGGCGCTTGCAGCGATCGTCCAGGTCCTCGATGCGCAGCGCGATGTTGCCGCCCTGGCTGCGGGCCGAAAGCCACGAGCACAGGCAGCTGAACACGTTGCCCAGGTGCATGCGGCCCGAGGGCGACGGGGCAAAGCGACCCACGACAGGTGCGGGAGAGGGAGTCGTCGTTGGCGCGTCCGCGGCGGGCGTTGCTATGTTGCGTGCTTTGATATCCATGCGGACGAGTATAGCGCGGGGCACGATGGGGAGGCATCACTGTGGTCCGCAAGTTGTCGAGGACCCGCATTGCGTATGACGGGCCGCAGACTCGGTGCTTTGATTCCTGTCCGTCAACTCGGCACCTTAGACAACAGAAACCCCGGCAGCTCTTCGCAACTGCCGGGGTTTCCGCGGAAAAGGGGGACATGATCCTCGAGCGAACGGCAAAGGGGCAAACCGTTTTCGCTCAACTGCTTTATGCCCCTCGACTGGCGGCTCAATCAGCGCATGCCGCGCCCACACAAAGCCGCTACACCTGTGACGGAGCTGTGAAGTGGTATCTATTGCTGGCGCAGGCCATGCCAAGGGTGTCCCTAATGACTGGTTATTTAAGAACGTCCCCAATGACTAGCTGCCGGGGTGCGGGTGTGACTTTCATCCCGTTTGGCGCTCCGGTCGCCTAGATGTTCGTCATGCGTACCCGCAAACGTGGGACAATGGCGCTGTTGGTTTTACAGACAAAGGATGTGCCTATGAACACCCTCGCCGCCAAAGTCAGCCGGCAGCGCTGCCTGTTTGCGCGATTCGCTTCCGTCTGCGTGCTCGTCGCGCTCGCGTTGTTGCTGCTGCCTGTCGCCGCGCACGCCGACGGCTACTCCATGACCCAAACCTATATCGGCGCCACGGTCGAGGCCGACGGCTCGCTGGCCGTTGTCGAGGGACGCCAGTTTGATTTCGATGACGACATCAACGGCGTGTTTTGGGAGATCAATACGGGCTCCAACCAGCAGGGCGGCACGGCGGGTGTCGATGTGCTGAGTGTCGAGGAAGAGGATACCGCGTTCAACAAAGTCGATAGCGCGAACAAGGGTGACTCTGGCGTCTACACGGTCGAGCAGACTGGTGACGGCGTAAAGATCAAGGTGTTCAGCCCCCACGAGAGCGGCGACAGCGCAATCTATTACGTGAGCTACACCATGACCGGTGCGGTCATGAACTGGGCCGATACCGCCGAGCTCTATTGGAAATTCGTGGGCGACGGCTGGTCCGCGGACTCCGATGACGTCGAGATGGAAGTGCGCTTCGCAAATGCCGCTGCCGGGACGGCGGCCGTCAAGGGCGATAACTTCCGCGCATGGGGCCACGGCCCGCTGACGGGCGACGTGTCGCTCGATGTGGACGAACCCATGGTCACCTATACCATTCCCTGCGTGCATCAGGGCGAATTTGCCGAGGCGCGCATCGCCTTCCCCAGCGACTGGGTGCCGCAGCTTGCCGCCTCGGGCGAAGAGCGCATGTCAACGATCCTGAGCGAAGAGAAGGAATGGGCCGACGAAGCTAACGCCCGCCGCGCTCACGCTCGCATGATTGCCAATGTACTTGCCGTGCTAAGTGTTGTCGCGGCGGTGGCCTTTACCGGCACAATCGTTGTGCTCAAGTTGCGCCGCCGCAAGCCCAAACCGCTTTTCCAGGACGAGTATTTCCGCGATGTGCCCTCGGCCGACCATCCCGCCGTGCTTTCGGCCCTCATGAGCTGGAACGAGGTGCCCGATCAGGCATATATCGCCACGCTCATGAAGCTCACTGACGACCGTGTGATCAAGCTGGAGCAGGCGACCGTGACCAAGGCCAAGAAAGGTCTGTTGGGGCGTGAAAAAGAAGAGCAGACGTATCGCGTGACGGTGAGTGATGCGGGCTGGAAGTCGGCCAAGGGCATTGACCACATGGTGCTCAAGGTCTTCTTTGCCGGTGCTAAGCCCGACGAAAACGGCGATCGCTCGCGCACGTTCGACGAGCTGCAGCACTACGTCAAGCAGCACGCTACGCCCGTGGGCGACAAGCTCGAGGACTATCAGAACACCGTTAAGGGCAAGCTGGCCGATAGCGAGTACGTTGCCTCGGACGGCATTGTCGCAATGGTGTTTTGCCTGGTTCTTGGTATTCTGATCGCCTGTGTTCCCGCGGGATCCATCTTCTTTACCGACGGCGCGCAGGCGAACATTGTCGCCGCGGTTATCTCGGTGCCGATTGTGCTGGTGGGTATTGGCGTGGGCCTTACGTTCCGCCGCTTTACGCCGGAGGGTGCCGAGGTGGCGGCTCGCTGCAAGGCGCTTAAGCATTGGCTTGAGGACTTCACGCGTCTAAAGGAAGCCGTCCCCGGCGATCTGGTCCTGTGGAATAAACTTCTGGTGATGGGTGCGGCGCTGGGCGTTTCGAAGGAAGTTCTGCGTCAGCTTGCCGAGGCTGTTCCTCCCGAGGTGCGCGAAGCCGACGGTTTCTACGACAATTACCCCTGTTACTGGTGGTACTACCATCATTACGGTACCGAGTCGCCGCTCGATTCGTTTGATGACGTGTATCACGAGAGCATCCGTGAGCTGGTTTCGAGTTCCGATAGCTCGAGCGGCGGCGGTGGCGGCGGCTTCTCGGGCGGCGGAGGCTGTCTCTTATACACATCTGACGCTGCCGACG
>CABSNL010000058.1 GCA_902479095.1 uncultured Collinsella sp.
GTTAAAGATGACGGCAGTGATGACAATGCAGCCGACGACGCCCCAAATGCGCAGCGTCAGAATACGGGTATCGCGAAGCGTGCGGTCGGTTTGTTGGGGGTGCTCACTCATGAACGAACCATCACTCCGTCGGGGTCAATCTTGTCTTGAATCTTCTTAAGGGTACGGCGCAGCAGGCGCGAGACCTGTACCTGCGAGATGCCCAGCTTCTTGGCGATCTCGATCTGGGTCATGCCCTTCACAAAGCGCAGCTCGATCACCTCGCGCTCGCGCGGCGAGAAATCGCGAATGGCCTCCTCAATCACCAGGCGGTCATCGGTAAAGTCGAGCTCGTTGTCGTCGTCGGCATAGCGGTCGAGAATCGAAGGCGCATCGTCGGAGTCGGATGCACCGGGGGCCTCGATGGGCACCGAGGTATAGGCCGAGGACGATTCCATGGCTTCGAGCACCTCGTCGACGGTCACGCCCAAGTAATCGGCGATTTCCTCAACCTTGGGCGAACGCTGAAGCCCGTTGGTGAGCTTGTCGGTAGCCTGGTTGACCTTGCCAGAGAGCTCCTGCAGACGACGCGGCACGCGCACGCTCCAGCCCTTGTCGCGAAAGTGGCGCTTAATCTCGCCCAGAATGGTGGGCGTGGCAAATGTGGTGAACTCGAGGCCGCGCTCGGGGTCAAAACGATCAATCGCCTTGAGCAGGCCCAGATAGCCAACCTGCATCAGATCATCGAGCGGCTCGCCGCGGTTCTTAAATTTGTTGGCAAGAAACCTTACCAGGTTCATGTGGGACATGACGAGCTGCTCGCGTGCGTCCGGGTCAGCGGTCTCTTTATAGCGACGAAACAGCTCGCGGGTTTTCTCCTTGTCCCAAGCGGTCTTACCGCTCCGGGAACGTTCGGTCATATTAGATATCCGCCTTGAGGTCGAGGGAAAGCGTCAGGGGCGCCGCAGTCTTTTCGTAGGAATCGCACACGCTCGCGAGGATGAGCTCGGCATACACCGCAGCCTGGTCGTCTTCATCGACCGTAGCCTGGTCACCAAAGGTAACAGTCATGCCAACGTGGGTCTCATCGACATCGAATTTGATGGTGATGTCGTCGCAGTCGACCGCGGTGCAACCAAAGATGAAAGCCTCCTCGGCAGCCATGCGGATGTCCTCGATGCGATCGACAGACATAGAGCACAGGGCACCAACGTTGGCTGCCGTCATGCGCACAAGGCGAGCGAGACGCGGGTCACCGGCAACGGTCAGCGTGATGGGGCAGGTTGCTTCGCTACTCATCGCAGGACTCCTCAGAGGTCTCGGCGGGTGTATACGTGTAATACTGAGCCGGCTTGGCTACAGACTTCTGACCATCATCGTCGCCCGCGGCGGCCTCGTCCTCGCCAATTAGGACGCGCTCGGTAGGCTGCTCGGCCTCCGCAGCGGCAGCGGCGAGCTTGCGATCGGCATCGGCTGCAGGAGCCTTCACCTTATTGAAGAGCTTCTGCACAGCACCAGCGGCAGAGTCAGTCACGCTCGACACAGCATTGCTGGCCTCGGCCATGCTGCCCGTAACCTCGGAAATGTCGCGAACCACGGCTTCGACCTCTACGAGATTGGAGGTAAGGGCATCAACTGCCGTCTTGCTCGACTTAAGCAGCGGCTCCATCTGGGCAAGCGCCGGCGTAAGCTCATCGACAGCGCCATCGAGCTTTGCCACCACAGGCTGAGCCTCGGCGATGGTGTTGTTGAGGTCGTTCACGGTCTTATCGAGCGAGTCGACAACGGTGCGGGTCTTGCGCAGGGTAAGCGCGAGCTCAACGATGGCCCACACGCCGGCAACAGCGAGCAGCAGCAGGGCGATTTGAATGGGACTCATACAAGCCTCCCAAAGGAATCGATATACAGACGGTTTCCATGGTACCCCAAAGGGGACCGAACATGCCATGAGCAGCAACGTGGGACAAAATTATCAGCAGCTACTTCGGTGCATTCCCGCTGCGGTCGCGTTCACTTTGCTCTACGCGCCATTCTTCCCAACCGCGGCCGGCAGGTTGCCAGAACGCGCCGCGCTCCAGTCCCTCGGGCAAATAGCGCTGATCGACCCAGCCTTCGGGATAATCATGTGGATACTTATACACACCGTATTCATCGCTGCCCGGGCGATGGCGATCGCGCAGATAACTCGGCACCTCGCGAAGCCCACTAGAATGGATATCGGCCAGCGCCGCATCGATCGAAGCCTCACACGCGTTGGATTTTGGCGCCAAGCACACATAGAGTGCAGCCTGAGCCAGGTTAATGCGGCACTCGGGATAGCCAATGACCTCGGCAGACTTAAACGCGGCATGTGCCACCAAAAGCGCCTGCGGGTCGGCGTTCCCAACGTCCTCAGAAGCATGAATCATAATACGGCGTGCAATAAACTTAGGATCCTCCCCTGCATCGATCATGCGCGCAAGCCAGTAGACCGTGGCATCGGGGTCGCTACCGCGCATAGACTTAATAAACGCACTGATGATGTCGTAGTGCATGTCGCCGTTTTTGTCATATGTAAAGCCGCGACGCGGGTTGGCGATCTTCACGTCATCCACGGTGATGGGATAGCGCTCCCCCGCCGCCGGCGCTGGCGTTCCCTCGGTATCGGGACGCGTAACGGCAATCTCGCTCGCCAGCTCAAGTGTCGTCAGGGCCGAGCGTGCATCACCCGCGGCCAGCGTACAAATGGTCTTGACCGTATCAGCATCGGCCGAGAACTTTCCATTCAAGCCCTGCGGTGCCTCAAGCGCACGTTCAATAAGCGTGGCGATATCCTCATCCTTCAGATGCTCAAGTTCCACCACGCGCCCACGCGACAACAGTGCCGAGTTGACCTCGAAGTACGGGTTCTCCGTCGTAGCGCCAATCATAATGACGGTACGGTTCTCAACTGCATGCAGCAGGGCATCCTGTTGCGACTTAGAGAAGCGGTGAATCTCATCGATGAATAGAATGGTGCGGCGGTCGTACGTATTCAGGCGCGTCTTGGCCTCATCAATCACGCGGCGCAAGTCCTTCACGGTACCCGTCACGGCGCTGACCTCGACAAACTCGCTCTTGGTATGGTTGGCGATAATATGGGCCAGCGTCGTCTTACCCGTACCGGCAGGCCCGTACAGAATCACGCTCGAAAGCACGTCGTGCTCAATCGCGGCACGCAGCCATGAACCCTTACCAACGGCCTTTTGCTGGCCCACGTACTCGTCGAGCGAATTGGGTCGCATGCGCACCGCGAGCGGCGCATTTTTAAAGGAACGCTCGCGCGTCGAGGCAGAAAAAAGGTCGTCCATAGCCATCCCGTGCATCAATCAAAAACGTTTTCAACTAACCAGTATACCGAATATATACGAACTACCGTTCGTTAATATAGGTACGGTGCGGAAACTCCAGACCAGGGAACAGCTTGCTCGTCAGTTCGCAGAAATAACCGTCCGTCATGCTCGCGATATAATCCACCACAGCTTGATCCTTGTCGTCCTGCCAGGCATAGGTGCGATCGTAGTAGGAAAGCTGCTGCTCAATGCGCGAAATATGGTGCTTAAAGATGTACGAAGACTCGTCGCCTTCATTTAGATCCCGCAGACAACGGTCGTAGAGCTTTACGAACGCCTCGCGCAGCTCCGCCTCGGAATCGCCTTCGATACCGCCCTTGCTATAGATCTTCTCGTAGTTCTCGCGCTTGGCTCGGCGAATTTCCTCAAACAGGTCCTCGCTCATCTCGATGCGCGGCTTACCATAGCTGTGCTCAACGATATCGATGGAGGCATGCGTGAGGATCCAACTGTTGTAGGCACCGCCAAGGTCATCGTCAAAGGCGTCGGGTGACAGCAGGCCCGCCGCAATGGCGTCTTGGCGATCGCGCCCCACGTAGGCAAGGATATCCGAGATGCGGACCACGCAGCCTTCGAGCGTCATGGGACGCAGGTGCTCAATTGCGCCGTAACCCGCGGCAATGCAATCCTCAACCGTCTGATCAAACTGTTCAAAAGAGCCCATGTCCGAAAGCTCAAAAACACGCTGTTCGTACTCGCCGTTGTGGCACAGCACGCCATCGAGCGTCTGGAGCGACACGTTGCGGCCATACAAAGCGTCGAGCACACGGACCGACTGCACGTTATGGAAAAAATAACGCCCCGTGCGCTCATGATAGATATCGTTGAGGAAGCGCTCGCCGGCATGGCCGAAAGGCGTGTGTCCCAAGTCGTGACCCAGGCCAATCGCCTCGATCAGATCGCAATTGAGCCCCAGGGCGCGACCGATATCGCGCGCAATGCGGGAGACAAGCTGCACGTGCAAACCCCGGCGTGACAGATCGTCATTGCTACGAAAGCTAAAGACCTGCGTTTTGCCCGCATACCGGGTGTAAGCCGGAAGATGAAGTATCTTTTCGGTATCGCGCATAAACGCCGGACGCATAAGCGTGCCTTTGTCGGTAGTGCGATCAATACGACGAATGACCTGGTCGTCGTTGCAACGATACGGGTTGACATAGCCCGAAGCACGATCGGCGGCAATACGCTCGACAAGTTCGGGCGACAACGCCGAGGGAATACGGTCCATGCGCGCCTTAATGACGGCCGTTTCTTGATTAGTTGCCATGGCATGCTCCTTAAGAAGGATGCGCAATTGATTACAAAGTGCAGCCCACGACCTCGATTATGGCAAAAATCGGCACTAAAAACGGGAGCAATGGCAGGGAGCGCGATTTTGTGAAGAGGCAGGAGAGGGCAAGGACCAGGAGCGCGGCGGCAAATGCCACGATGCCACCCATAGGGTCGAGCGTGCAAAGCGCGAAGAGCGCCTTGGCATCCCCCATGCCGATGCCCGGGATTTGGCGAAGACGACGCCAGAGGGACTCAGTCAGAACGAGAGCAAGATACACAATGACGGCAAGACCCGCGTGGTCAAGCGCTGTGTTCAAACCGAGGTCGAGCCAAACACCCGCCAACGCCGCCACGGCACACGCGCCGGCAAGCCCATTGGGAAACCGTCGCTCTCGGGCATCAATTGCCACGCCGGCAAAGATGCAAATCCAAAACGGGATATAGACCATCGGACGCCTCCTCGAGCTGCATCGCAAAAGCAAAAACCACCACAAAGGTGCCTGTCCCCTTTGCGGTGGTTTTGGTGGTGGTTATTTGGCGCCTTGCATGACCTCGTCAAGGGTAACGTTGACGGCGTGCTGCGTCGGGACCCAGTCGACCTTCAGGAACAGCGCTGCCACCGTGATGGGGATATAGCTGAACATAAAGATCGGGAAGGTAAACAGGTTGGTCACCAGACGCCACTTTTGCGCGCAGTGAATATGCTTGTACTCAAAGATGGTCGTAAGCAGCGCCAGGATAAAGAAAGTCTGATACATCATGGCGAAGGTCATAATGAGCGAAGCGGCGCACGCCTGCATCTCAACCTCGGTAGCCAAGAAGCCGTGCGAGAGCCCGCCCACGATGAGGAAGGTCGCGTTGGCGAGCATGGAGATCAGGGACAGCAGCATGCCCGGAGCGATGGTCATAAACATGTCATATGCGGCAAAGCGATGATAGCGGAAGGTCGACTTGACCAGGTGCTTACCGTAAGTAAAGAACACCTGGTAGAAGCCCTTGGTCCAACGCATGCGCTGTTTCCAGGACGCCTTAAACGTCACGGGTTGTTCGTCAAAGAACTCCGCCGGTGCATAGCCAATGCGGATACCGTGAATGGCGCAGAACGTGGTGAACTGAATGTCCTCGGTCAGCGTGTGGAACTGCCAACCGTGCATGCCCTCGATAACGCTGGCGGAGATGAGGTAGCCCGAACCCGAGACAGCGCAAGAAGTCTTGCAGATATTGCGCGCGTTGTTGAGAAAGCGCGCCTCACGCAGGTACCAAGTGGCATTAGCTGCCGAGATCCACGAGCTGCCAAAGTTCTTGGAGTTGCGATAGCTCGTGACCACATGGAAGCCCTGGTCAAAGGCATCGTTCATCTTGGACACGTAATCGCGGGAGATAACGTTATCGGCATCGAAGATAAAGTAGCCCTCAAACGTGTCGGGATACTCGTTAAGGATGCGGTCAAAACCAAAGTCCATGACCCAGCTCTTACCCTTGCGGGCCAGGTCGTTGCGCTCATAAACGATGGCACCCGCCTCGCGCGCGAGCTGCGCGGTGTTGTCGGTGCAGGCGTCGGCAACGACAAAGACCTCGATGAGCTCGGACGGATAATCCTGGTCCTTGATGGAGCGAACGAGGTTGGCAATCACGGCCTCCTCATTATGCGCCGCGATAAAGAAAGCATAGCGATGGAGTTTTTTGGCCTTGGGAGGCGCGACCTCGCCACGAAGAGCGCCAATGACAAAGAAGACCACCTGGTACAGAAAGCAGACCGTGAGCAGCGTGACGACAATCTGGTTGAAGATCACGATGGGTGTGTTGGTTTGTAAAAAGGCGAGCATGCAGGCTCCCAGCAACGCGTTACGTAAACAACCGTATATCTTACCGCAGGCTTACCGAGTTCAAGAAACCACCTAATACTGGCTAGGCTTCGAGAAGACCGAGCTGCGGAACGATTTCATCGCCAGCGGCAGTACGACCGAGTGAGCGCGGAGCCAGGTCGTCGAGGACCGCAGCGAGATCCCACGGCAACTCGTCGCGGCACTCAATGCGCTCCCCCGTCACGGGATGTTCGAACGCCACGCGCCAGGAATGCAGAAACTGCCTGGTCAGGCCCTGATCGGCGCGCGCATCGCACTTACCGTAGAGCGGATCGCCCACGCAGGCGTGGTTGATGTGGCGCATATGCACGCGAATCTGATGCGTGCGGCCCGTAAACAGGTGGCACTCGACGAGCGTATAGCCGTCGTCAAAACGCATGGAATCGAAGCGCTCGAGGACCTTAAAGGTCGTAATGGCCTGGCGCGCGAAAGGATCGTCAGAAACCGCCATCTTGACACGGTCACGCGTAGAACGGGCAATGCCAGTGTTAATGGTGCCCTCATCCATAGCGATATGACCGTGAACGAGCGTAATGTAGCGGCGGTCGAGTGTGCGCGTACGGATAAGATTTTGGAGCGCGCGCTGGGTGTCGTCGTCCTTTGCCGCAAGCATGAGACCCGAGGTATCGCGATCCAAACGATGCACGATACCGGGGCGATCCTCGCCCTGCACGGTGCCCAGATGGTCGATACCGCAGTGATAGACCAGAGCGTTCGCAAGGGTGCCGCTCTCGTGGCCATGCGCAGGATGGCACACCAGGCCACGCTGCTTGGAGAGCACAATGAGATAGTCGTCCTCATAGCGAATGTCGAGCGGGATGGCCTCGGGAATCACATCGGTGGGATCGTGCGGCTCGGGCAAATCGACCGAAATACGGTCGCCGGCTCGCACGGCGTACTTTTTAGACAGACAGGTCTCGCCATTGACACATACGGCACCGCCCTCAATCAGATGCGCGCAGGCAGAGCGCGTAGGGCAGCCGTCATTGGAGCCCAGATAGGCGTCAAGACGCTGACCAGCGGCATCGTCGGCAACAAGGATATGGAGGTCGGCCATTAGCGCTCATTCCTTTCGCGAATCTTGCGGGCACGCTCCCCACGCTGCTGGGCCTTGCGCTTAGCGCGGGCCTCGTCACGGGCGTTAAGCTCGGCGGTCGCATCGACCTCACGGGCAGCGGGGCTCAAGAACATGTAACCGAAGAGGGCGAGAACGACGCCCGCGGTAATGCCGATATCGGCCACATTAAAGACGGGGAAGTCGACGAAGGTGGTGGCAATAAAATCGGTCACGAAGCCAAAGGCCAAACGATCGATAGCGTTGCCGATAGCACCGCCCGCAACCATCGCCATGCCCACAACCTCAAGATGGGCGAGCTGGGGTGCACGAACGAGGTACACGGCAATAGCGATAATGACCGCCAACGCCAGCACGGCAAACGCGATGCCATGCCCCTCGCCCATACTAAAGGCAGCACCGATATTGCGGACAAACATAAAGTCGATGACACCGGGGATAACAGTCACATGCAAAGCGTCGCCCACGGCACGAACCGCAAGCTTGGTCAGCTGGTCAACAAGCAGCACAACCAGCGCCACTCCACCAGCAACACCCAACCGCCAACGCAAAGGCGGCGTCATATCCCCAGCACGACCCAAATCAATCCCCTACCCTCAAGATCATCGAATTACGTTTAATGCAAAGAACTATCTTATATTGCCATACGCAGAACGCACGACATATCCACCAACGCAAGCGAAATAACCAGCGAAAAAGAAAAGCGGCATTCCGGAAAACAGAATGCCGCTTGAATGTGACACAGGTAGTCAATGGGGACGTTCTTGTTTGACTAGTCATTTAAGAACGTCCCCAACGACTAGTTCAGCGCCTCCGCGCAGCGCTTACAGATATGTGCGTGGCCGTTGTACTCGCCGACGGTGGTGCGGTAGTTCCAGCAACGGTCGCAGCACTCGCCCTCGGCGGCCTCGATGGCAACAGAAAGCTCCTCGCCCTGGGTCAGCTCAACATCGGAGACGATGTAGAACTCGGCCAGGTCGACGGCCTTATCACCGGTCAGCAGCGCGTACATCTCGGCGGGAACGACCGCCTTGACGCGGACCTGCTGGCTCTTGGTGAAGGTACCGGCAGAACGGGCATCCTCAAGGGCCTTGGTCACGGCGCTACGGAGCTCGAGCGAAGCCTCGAGCACGCCCTCAAACTCATTGGCCTCGTCGACCGTGATGGGCGACTTGTACCAATCGAGCAGCGCGGCGTACTTCTGGTGATCGACGCAGCCGGCGGGCGCATATGCCATGGCCTCGTCGACCGTATAGGACAGGATCGGCTGCAGGTCGCGCATGAGCATCGAGAAGAGCTCGGCCAGCACGGTCTGGGCGCTGCGACGCTCGAGCGAGCCGGGCTTGTCGCAGTACAGACGGTCCTTCAGAGCGTCGAGATACACGTTGGAAAGCTCGGTAACCACAAAGTCGTAGAGCGCACGGTAGGCGCGCGGGAACTCATAGCTGGCGTAGGCGTCGTCGACCTCGGCCTGGACCTGGGTCAGGCGGGCAACCATGAGCTTGTCGAGCGGCAGCAGGTCAGCGAAGGCGACGCCGTCGGTCTCGGGCTCAAACTGACCCTCGAGCTCGGAGAGCAGGAAGCGCAGCGTGTTGCGGAAACGACGGTAGGCATCGGACGTACGAGCAAGGATCTCGTGGTCGATGGAAACATCGGAGCTGGTGTCGACGGAGGCAACCCACAGGCGGATGATGTCGGCGCCCATCTCGTCACAGACCTTATTGGGGTCGATGACATTACCGAGCGACTTGGACATCTTGCGGCCCTGGCCGTCGAGCGTGAAGCCCTGCGAGACGACCGCCTTGTAGGGAGCGTGGCCGTTGGCACCCACCGAGGTGAGCAACGAGCTCTGGAACCAACCGCGGTGCTGGTCGGAGCCCTCGAGGTACACATCCGCCGGATACTCCAGCTCGGGACGGTACTCGCAGACGGCCTTCCAGGAGACGCCGGAATCCCACCACACGTCGAGGATGTCCTTATCGGCCTTGAGGTGATGACCGCCGCACTTGGGGCAGACGCAGGCCTCGCCCAGGTAGCTCTCGGGAGCGTTGGTGAACCAGGCGTCGGAGCCCTTCTCGTGGAAGAGCTTGATGACGGCGTCGAGCGTGGCGTCGTTCATGACCTTCTCGCCGCAGTCGGCGCAGGTGTAGCTGGGGATAGGCACGCCCCAGTTGCGCTGACGGCTGATGCACCAGTCGGGACGCTGCTCGACCATGGCGCCGATGCGGTTGGCGGCGTGAGCCGGATACCACTTGACGTTCTCGCGAACCTCCTTGCCAGCCTGCTCGCGCAAACCGGTCTTGTCCATCGAGACAAACCACTGGTCGGTAGCACGGAAGAGCACCGGGTGCTTGCAACGCCAGCAGTGCGGATAGCTGTGCGTGATCTTCTTCTCGAGGACCAGGGTGCCGCGCTCGCGCAGGAACTCGATGATGTGCGGGTTGGCCTCATCGGTGTCCATACCGCTGAAGGGGCCACCGGTACCAAATTCCTCGCCGGTGTAGAACTTACCGTCGTCATCGACCGGCATGCAAATGTCGGTGATGCCCTCCTTGAGGCAGGCAAAGTAGTCGTCGACGCCATGGCCGGGCGAGTTGTGGACGATACCGGTACCGTCGTCGACACCGACGTAATCGGCCAGCAGCGCCACGCCCTCGACACCGTCAAAAATCGGCTGCTTGTAGTGGATATGATGGAAGGTCTCGGCGGGTACCACGTAGGGCTTGCCGTCGACCATGACCGGGGTGTACTCCCAGCCAAACTCCTCGCAGCACTTGGGAGCCAGGTCCTCGAGCATGACCTCGGCACGGCCGTCATGCTCAACGGCGACATAGGCGGCGCCGGGCTTGAGGGAAACTGCCTGGTCGGAAGGGATGGTCCACGGCGTGGTCGTCCAGATGATGAAGTCGACCGGGCCATCGAAGTTCTCGAGGCCGGCGGGCTTGGAGGTCATCTCGAAGCGCACGAAGATGGACGGACTCGTCTCGTCGGAGTACTCAATCTCAGCCTCGGCGAGTGCGGTGTGGCAGTGCTTGCACCAATGAACCGGCTTATGGCCGCGATAGATCATGCCCTTGTCGAACATGGCCTTGAAAACCTCGATATCGGCGGCGTCATGCTGGTGATAGAGCGTCAGATACGGGTTGTCCCAGTCGCCGAGCACGCCTAGGCGACGGAAGCCGGCCTTCTGCAGCTCGATGTTCTCGACGGCGAACTTGTTGCACAGCTCGCGAATCTTAGCAGTGGAGGTCTGGTTGAACTTCTCGGTGCCGAGCTTCTCCTCGACCTTGTGCTCAATCGGCTGACCGTGGCAGTCCCAACCGGGGACATAGGGAACTTCGCAGCCCTGCATCATCCAGTAACGGTTGATCATGTCCTTGGAAATCTTGTTCATGGCGTGGCCGATGTGAATCGGGCCGTTGGCGTACGGAGGGCCGTCGTGCAGCACGAACTTCTTGTGACCCTCGTTCTTCTTTAGAACTTGCTCGTAGACCTTGTTGTCCTGCCAGTCCTTGAGTCGCTTGGGCTCGGACTTGGAAAGACCGGCACGCATGGGAAATCCGGTTTTGGGCAGATTCATCGTCTGCTTGTACTCGTTTGCCACGGTACCCCTTTCATATCGTGGGCGCGCACGCCCTCTGGGCACCAAAAAAGCGCCCGTCCCTACAAGCTGGGACGAAGCGCCACAAAACGGGCAGACTGCCCGTAAAAGCTCTTCGCTTAACCACCCAGCTTAGATGCCCTCGCCCGCGTATTCGCGCGCTCGCATCCGTTACTCGGCTGGCCTGTATCGACGGCCATCTCGGCGATGTCTACTAAGACGTGCCTGCGCGGCACGTCCGTTGGGACCGCAGCTCCGGGGTGATTTTCATCGGTCGCATGCACGGGTTCTCAGCGCTCCCCGCTCTCTGTGGCATGCGGATGGCCGACTACTCGTCCCCATCAACGCTTATGCGGAGTATGCTAGCACGTTCCGCGCCGGCGAAAAACCCTCAACACTGGTTTTATACGTTCGAAATTTATTGTGGCCGTGGACCTTCTCTAGGAGCAAAATACCTGTAAGCACTTTATCGAGCGAAAGAAGGTTGCTATGCGCACGATCGGAATGAGCGACTATACCGTCGGCGAGGATTGCTTTGACGAGCTGCCCGGCGCGCTGGCCGAGTACGGCGCGAAGAAGGTCGCGATCATCGGTGGCAAGCGGGCACTGGCCGCAGCACTTCCCGGTATCGAAGCTGCGCTGGCGGGTACCGACGTCGAAATTCTCGAGACGCGCGTCTACGGCACCAACAGTACGCGTGCCAATATCGCCAAGGTCGTGAATTCCCCTGCCTGCCAGGAAGCTGACGTGCTTATCGCATGCGGCGGCGGCAAGGCACTCGACACCGTGAAGACCGCAGCTATCGAGCTCAAGAAGATCGTCTTTACCGTGCCGACGATCTGCTCCAACTGCTCGGCCGCGACAGCCATTGCCGTTGTCTACAACGACGATGGCTCGCTCGAAGGCTATTCGTACCCCAACCGCCCCGCGCACATCTTCATCAACCCCAAGATCATCGCCGAGGCACCGGCAGAGTACTTCTGGGCCGGCGTAGGCGATGCCCTGTCCAAGCAGCCCGAGGTCGAGTACGCCACGAGCGCCGGTAATTTGGAGCACACCGCCGGTCTTGGCCTGGCGCTTGCCCACACCTGCTCCGAGCCGCTGTTTACCTATGGCGTCCAGGGTCTTGAGGACGTGCGCCAGGACCTGTCGAGCGAGGCCGTCAAGCAAATCGCACTCGATATCGTGGTCAATACGGGCTATGTCTCGAACCTGACCAACCAGAACGATTACTACTACAACTCGAGCGTGGCGCACGCGTTCTACAACGCCACCTGCAGCATACCGCGTGAGGGCACCTACCTGCACGGCGAGGTCGTGAGCCTGGGCGTGCTCGTGTTGTTCGCCTACACGGGCGACACCGAGAACCTTAAGCACTACGCTGCCTTTAACAAGCAGATGGGGCTGCCCGTGACGCTTGAGCAGGTCGGCCTTACCGAGGCCGACATCCCGGCCCTGTGCGAGTACGCGCACGCCACCAACGAGTGGAAGCAGGGAAACCCCGAGCCCTTCACGGACGAAAAATTCGCCGCCGCCATCAAGGCCGCCAACGCCTACGGACACGCGCTCTAGCTCTAACCCAAAACCACCACAAAGGGGACAGGCACCTTTGTGGTGGTTTTTATTGCTCCACCATTCAGTTCGTACTCGAACCCGGTTCTTTACGAGAAAGGGTTCAGGTACGTTTTTTATCGGAAATTCTTCAGAAGGACTACTCGGAACGGTAAACAGGAACGAACAAAAGGCAGGGTATCACCATGGTGATGATACCCTGCCTTTTGTTTTACGGGATCAAGGTCGCTTTGTGCGAACTCGATCGCCACCTATATGGCGCATTGATGGCAATTGCTACGTACGTGCGTACCGGGAGCCTGTACACCTCTGGCAAGGCGTAACACACTAGACTTTGTTCCAAAGTCCGTGTGCTAAGGGGGCAGGCCCCTTAGAATTCTTGTGGAGTGTGTACGCACGTACGCAGGAAAACGGCAATATTTCACTATATCGGGGCGTTCTTTCATCGGAGCGTATGGTAAACACGGCTTAGTTCAACAAATAAGAATTTATATATAAAGGAGAATACTGATGAAACTGTTTTTATGTTCGCACTTTTCAAGTGTAGGAAGTCTGATAAAGGAAGAAATTGAAA
>CABSNL010000059.1 GCA_902479095.1 uncultured Collinsella sp.
TACACTTCTAGCTTCGTCGGCAGCGTCAGATGTGTATAAGAGACAGCAGCAGCTGATAGAAGGCATGCTGGCCGTTGGTGCCGGGCTCGCCCCAGAAGATCTCACCGGTATCGGAGGTCACAGCGCTGCCGTCCCAGCGGACGTGCTTGCCGTTGGACTCCATGGTGAGCTGCTGCAGGTAGGCCGGGAAGCGGTGCAGATACTGGCAGTACGGAAGCACGGCGTGGCTCTTGGAACCGAAGAAGTTGACGTACCAGACATTGAGCAGGCCCATCAACGCGACGGCGTTGTTCTCGAGCGGGGTGTTGCAGAAGTACTCGTCGATGGCGTGGAAGCCTTCGAGGAACTGCTGGAAGCGCTCGGGGCCGAGCACGACGATCAGCGACAGGCCCACGGCGGAGTCAACGGAATAGCGGCCGCCAACCCAGTTCCAGAAACCGAAGGCGTTGGCGGGGTCGATACCGAAGGCCTCGACCTTCTCGAGTGCGGTGGAAACGGCGACGAAGTGCTTTGCCACGGCCTCGGCGTTCTGCTCCTCAGAGCCGTCAATAGCGCCCTGAGCCTTGAGCTGCTCGAGCATCCAGGTCTTGACCTCGCGGGCGTTGGTGAGGGTCTCGAGCGTGGTGAAGGTCTTGGAGACGATAATCACGAGCGTAGTCTCGGGATCCAGGCCCTTGAGCTTCTCGGCCTGGTCGTTGGGGTCGATGTTGGAGATGTAGCGGCAGTCGATACCGGCGTCGGCATAGGGACGCAGGGCCTCGTAGGCCATGACCGGGCCCAGATCGGAGCCACCGATGCCGATGGACACCAGGTGCTCGATCTTTTTGCCGGTAACACCCTTCCACTCACCGGAGCGCACGCGCTCGGCGAAGGCATACATGCGGTCCAGGACCTCGTGCACGTCGGCGACGACGTCCTGGCCGTCGACGATGAGCTGGCCCTTCTCGCTTGCCGGGCGGCGCAGCGCGGTGTGCAGGACAGCGCGGTCCTCGGTGGTGTTGATGTGCTCGCCGGAGAACATGGCGTCGCGGCGCTCCTCGAGCTTCACCTCGCGGGCAAGATCGCACAGCAGCTTGACGGTCTCATCGGTCACCAGGTTCTTCGACAGATCGAAGTGCAGGTCACCGGCGTCAAAGCTCAGCTTGTTCACGCGCTCGGCATCGGCGGCGAACCAGGCCTTGAGGTCGATACCCTCGGCCTCGAGCTTCTCCTGATGGGCCTCGAGTGCCTTCCAAGCGGCAGTCGACGTAGCATCGATAGGTGCGGCAACAGTTGCCATAGAGTCCTCCTCAGCATACGGGCGCACGCCTCCATGCGCCCGGACATTCAGATGCCACTATTCTAGCGCAGGTCAAGACTATAATCAGCGAGCGTTGCCAATCGGCCTCCAAACGGCAGCCGACCAAAAAGGGACAGGTTTATTTTGGCAGGTCAAACGCTTTACCTATCAAAAATAACCCATCCCTTTGTGGCAGATATTAGGCCGCGGCGCAGACGCTACCGAGCAGCTCGCGCAGAGGAGACCCGATACCCTCCAGCAATTCGGGCGCAATGATGGCAAAAACGGGCACCTCGCCGGCTCCCACGACAGCAGGTACCTTGCCCTCCGAGACAATGCATCCATAGGGGACAAAACCGTCTTCGCCGACATCGAGCACTGCCATGCGACGCGCGAGTTCGCGCGCAAAGCCGGCAGTATCGACATCGCCGATCGCCAGGACAAAGTCCACGCCTTCGTCGGTCGCCAGGGCCACGGCTTCGTCGATCAGCTCGTCTCCCCCGTCGCCCTCAACCGATCCGCAGCGGAAAAGCACGCGCTCGAGCAGAGCTCGATCAAGCGAGCCGAGTGCCGCCGAGACAAGCTCATCACGCGTGTGCTTGTCGCCTCCCAGCACGACCAGTGCCTTAGTGCCGCCATAGTGGGCAACCAATCGCCCGCACCAGCGAGCCACATCCCCATCCGCAACCAAGCGTGTCGGCATACCAAACCCATAATTGACCATCTTTTCCACAACCTTCCGTGCGTATAGGCGGTATCAATCGTTAGGTCCATGCTACGAAGCGAGGTTTTCCGAGCTGTTTCGCACTCTTTAGAGCTGCGTTAAAACCCGATGCAGCCGCACGACCGTACCTACCAAAACAAACCAGTCCCTTTTTGACAGGTTTTGACGATGTCCGGACGAGCGGGTATTATCGAACAGATATTCGATAAGAACATGTGTTTGATGGGAGGACGCGTGGGGCACGAGCGTCACACCTATATCTGCATCGACCTCAAGACGTTTTATGCCAGCGTCGAGTGCGTCGATCGTGGGCTCGACCCACTCACTACGTGTCTGGTCGTTGCCGACGAATCGCGCGGGCGCACGACCATCTGCCTCGCCATCACACAGGCCATGAAGGACCTCGGGATACACAACCGCTGCCGTCTGTTCGAGATTCCTGACGGCATCGACTACATCAAGGCCGTACCGCGCATGCAGCATTACATGGAGGTGTCGGCGCAAATCTACGGCATCTATCTGGAATACGTCAGCCCCCAGGACGTGCACGTCTACTCCATCGATGAGTGCTTTATCGACGTGACGCCCTATCTGGACCTCTATCACACAGATGCGGAAGGGCTCGCCTGCACGCTGCGCGACGAGGTCTTGGCGCGCACCGGCATCACGGCGACGGTCGGCATCGGCCCCAACCTATTCCAGGCCAAGGTGGCGCTCGACGTCACCGCCAAGCACGTACCCAGTCGCATCGGCAAACTCGACGACGAGACCTTTCGCAAGGAGATCTGGCCCCATCGCCCCATCACCGACATCTGGGGCATCGGCCCCGGCGTGGCGGCCCGTCTCGAGAAATACGGCGTCTACGATCTGATGGGCGTCGCGGCACTCGACGAAAACCTGCTTTACGACGAGCTCGGCGTCAACGCCGAATATCTCATCGACCACGCCTTCGGGCGCGAGCCAACGACCATCGCCGATATCCAAGCCTATCGCCCGCAGGCAACCTCAACCACCACAGGACAGGTGCTCTCGAAGGGCTATGCCTACGAGCAAGCCTACACCGTCTTACGCGAGATGGTCGACAACGCCGTGTTGGACTTAGTCGATAAGCACGTGGTCTGCGACAGCATCTCGCTCTTTGTGGGTTATGCGAGCGAGCGTGCCGACATACGCCGCCTCGACGCCAGCGGCACAGCGCAATATGTGGACGGATGCGGGCACCTGCGCTCGAGCACGTCGAGCATCGAACCCACCGCAACCGCCGGCCCCGGGCTCGCGCCCCGTGCTCCCAAGCCCGTCCAGCGCGATGACGAAAGGCGTCGCCTGGTGCGCGAAGCGCAGGCAATCGATGGCATCTTTGTGGGAGAGCATGGCGGCAAACCGCGCGGTGGCTATGCCGCACTCTTTGCGCACTCCAACGCCTCGCGAAAGCTACCCGAGCGCACCAATTCGTTTAAGAAGATCATGGGCTATTTCGATGATCTCTGGGCGCAAACCGTCGACCCTAAACGACCGGTCAAGCGCATCAACCTGGGCTTTGGCAATCTTGTGCCCGAGGAATTTGCCACTATCGATCTGTTTAGCGATATCGAGGCCGATGAGCGCGAGCGCGACCTGGCGCGCGCCGTCCTGGCCGTGAAAGGCAAATACGGCAAGAACGCACTCGTCAAGGGATTAAGCTTTACCGCCGGCGCCACCGCGCGCGAACGCAACGACCAAGTTGGAGGACACCGTGCCTAAACCCAAACAACAGCCCGTGCGCCCGCCGACCGCCTTCGAGCGCCTGGCGGACCCCGAGGGCAGACGCCGCGCCGCCGACCCCAACCTCACAGCCAACGGTGCCGTGCGCGCCAACCGCGCCGCACAGTTTATGCCCTTTGCCGCCCTCACGGGATACTACGAACTCGTGCGCAAGCAGGAAATCACCGTCGAGCCAAAACATGAGCTCACGGAAGAAAAAGCCCTCGTGCTTTCTAAAAAGCTCGAGGGTCTCAAACGTGGCGACTTGGTTCGTGTCACCTATTACGATACATACGGCTATCGCAGCCGCACCGGCATCCTCGACGAGGCGCTCCCCGCCTTCAAGCTCCTCAAGCTCAAAGACATCGCCATCGACTTCGACGACATCCAAGACATCGAACTGCGCGGACGAGCCTAGCCAAGGAAGCGCATCCAGGGCGGCGCTTACAGCGTCATGACGTAGTAGCCCGCGTCTTTCACGGCCGTCTCGAGGACACCACGATCAACCGGCTGTTTAGAGCGCACACGTGCCGTGTGATCCGCATACGTCACCGTTGCCCACACGCCATCCAGCGCATTCAGTGCATTGGCCACGTTCTGAGCGCAGCCGTCACAGCTCATGCCGCCGATGAGCAGCTCATCGCTATAGGGATAGTGCGATGCATCGGTATCCACCACAACAACCTTTTTGGTTTTCTTGCCGCTCGTACCATCGCTGCAACAACTCTTCCCGTGTGTCGAAGCGGCAATGCGACGCAGTCCAAAAAACATGCCGACGGCAATGACGGCCAGCACGATGAGATTCGCAGGGTTGAGCAAGTCGCTCATGCGTTCCCCTTTCAAGTAGCCCTATCTAGATACCCTCATGGGGTGTCCCCATCTTAACCCAAAATCATGTCGGTTCGGTCAATTAGTTTCCCTATTCAAACTTTTTTGTTGACCATGGCTTACTTTCGTGTATAAGTTTTCCTAGGCTAACAGTTTAGATCCGTAAGGAGCGCCGTGACCCGAACCATAGACATTCCAACGTTTCAGGCAGCGATCGTGCGCAACTGCTCTCCCACGCTCGCGGGCATCAAGCCGGCATCGCTCTTTACCTATCCCGGCGTTTACGCCAACCAAAACGGAAAACTCGACATCGCTCAAATCGAAGAGCGACGCTCTCGCCTGCTCGCCGTCATAGCCAAATGCAACCGCGAGCTCCAGCCGCTCGGGATCCATATGAGCGTTTTGGTCTGGCGCCCCTGCGGAGCGCTCATCTATGTGTACCGACCTGCGGACCTCATGCGATATCTCTCCGACCCCCGTGCCGCGACGGCTCTTGTCGCCGAAGGATACGATGTCCACAACCTGCCCGCATCCCTGGTGCATCTCGCCGCGCGCATCACGCTGGCAAGCAGCAATGCCGCAGAAAGCGCCTATGACGGCAGTGTCTGCGCACTCGCGCGAAATAGGCACTGCGATACGGGGTGCACGTGCGAGTTCCCCCACGAAATTGGCTATTTTTTGGGCTATCCCTACGAAGATGTCCATCAGTTTATCGTCCAGCACGGCGAAAACTATAAGGTCTTTGGCGCCTGGAAGGTCTACGCAAATGTCGAGCAGGCGCTTGCGACGTTTGATGCTTACCGTGCCTGCACCCAATACTTCACCCATGTCTATCAGCAGGGCCACAGCCTGGCAAAACTTGCTCAGGCAACCCGATAGAGCATACAAAACGCGGCCGCACGCCGCACAACCGAAAGGAAAACATATGAGCAAGATCGCAGTCGTCTATTGGAGCGGCACAGGCAACACCGAAGCCATGGCAAACCTCGTTGCCGAGGGTGTGGCGTCAGCCGGCGCCGAGGCAGAGGTCATCTCCTGCGCCGACTTCTCCGCCGACAAGGCCGCCGGCTATGACGCCATTGCCTTCGGCTGCCCCGCCATGGGTTCCGAGGAGCTCGAGTACGATGAGTTCCAGCCGATGTGGGACGAGGTCAAGGAAACCCTCGGCGATAAGAAGGTCGTCCTCTTTGGCTCCTACTCGTGGGCCGAGGGCGAGTGGATGGACAACTGGAAGGCGGACGCCGACGAGGCAGGCGTCAACGTCGTCGACTCCGTCATCTGTTACGACGCCCCCGACGATGAGGGCGAGGCGGTCTGCAAGGCCCTGGGGGCGGAGCTGGCATAAACCACCCATTGACACGACAGATGCAACGCAAACGGACTCCGGGTCGTCTTAACCCGGAGCCCGTTCATCTATAAAGCCACGACACGAACGGCACAACTCACCCGCGTATCAAACGATGGACGTTACAGGCATCGAGTCGCTATGCGTTCTTACGGGAGCGCACAAACCACGCACCAATAGCCGCAAGGCACACGATACCGATAGCAACACCGGTAACAGCGACCGGATTAACGTCGCCTCGCCCATCCAAAGTACCCTTGCGTGATGCGGCAGCAGCGGACGTCGCTTTCGAACCGGAAGACTCGTCGGAGCCGGACTTCTTATCGGACTCGGCCTTGTTGGCATCCACATGCTGCGGCATCTCCGACTTCGAGCCATCCTGCGAAGCAACAACTTCCTGCGTTCCAGAACCGCCCTGCTTATCGCCGGAGCCATCGCCCCTCTGCGAACCGGTCGGCATGACCGCGGGCGTCGGACTCTTCGCCGGGACCGTAGGAACGGGTACCTCGGGCGTCACGGGTTTTTTCGAGCCGCCCGGTTCGACGACACCGGCTTTTACGCCACCGATCTTGGACCAGCTCACACCGGACCCTGCGGACTTATAGGTCGAAAGGGCTCGTAAGGCCTGTACAGTCGCAAGCGCGTTGGCATTGCCGGGCTTACCGTCGGATCCCATGGTATGGGCGTAGCCCTTGCCGTCGGCAACCTCGTAGGCGCAGATTGCAGCAATCAGGCTATTCGCACCCGTTGCAAAACCGTTCTTGGTATTTACGGGATCCTTGCCAAGAGCCACAAGGGCGAGCAGCACCTGGGCATTAGACTCGACGGACCCAAAATCGCAAAGGCCGTTCATCTGGCCCCTAAGGAAGCCGAGCGCATTGTCGACAGCAGATGCAACAGAAGGTTGGCCATTCGAGGCCAGGGCGACGGCGCACGCGTCATCATCGACATAGGGTGCAAGCGCCTGAAGTGCCATAGCGGTCATATCGACGTTGCTCGCACCGCCCGCATCGATGGTGAAACCGCCGTCGGGATTCTGGAACGAAAGCAGCGCGCAAACAAGCTGAGCACGCGTCCAAGAAGAGCCGGACGCACGCAACATCTCATTCGAAATACCCGCCTCGTCAAGGGCAATCAGCGCATAGACCACGTTGTTCGCCGAAGCCACAAGATCTTCGTGAGAGCAAATGTCAGCAATGAGATTCACGCCATCGAAAGAGGTGATATCCTCGCCAAGCGCGGTTAGCGCAAGCGCAACTCGCTCGCAATCAGTCACCTTGGCGGTGCTGCCCGACCACTCGGCCTTATGAACGGTAAGGGACTTCTTGTAATTCGCGATAAGTGCGTCGTCAATCTTGCGCCCCGACGTTGCGAAGGCGTAGATCTCCCATTCTTGACCATAGGTGTACGCATCGATCGTACGGTTGACGTCAAAGTACCTGGCAGCGGAAAGGGCACCCTCGTCGGCCTTTGCCTCGTTATCCGGCGAGGCAACGATTCCGTCAACCGTAATCTCAAAGGAGATGGCCTGGGCACCGGCAGTCTGATCGATCGGCGTACCGGTCACCGTATAGGTACCGGCCTTGTTCGCCGTCAGGACATAGGCGCCGCTCGCCACAAACAAGCCGTCGTCAGGAGCACCGTCAACGTGCTTCCAATCACCAAGAGCGCGTCGGTCGATACTCACGGCATCCGAGGCATCCCGACCTTCCTCGGTCGTCACACTCCATTTCATACCGGGCTCGGAAACACTCCAGCCCTCAGCATCGTTCTCGCCCGTATAACCCAGGTTGAGTTCGACGGTCTTACCGGCCTTAACGGACGCGGGGACATTTGTGATTGTCACCGATTTCAGTGGGTTCCGGTAAGCGTAGGTAACCTCTCGCTTACCCGAGGAGATGACGCTGCCGTCCTGGTTTTCGACCGTCGCCTCAAACGTCGTCTTACCGGCCTTATACGGCGTAAAGCCAATCTCGCCACTCGTAGTGTACTCGGCAACCGCAGCATCACTCGAGGTGACCGTGTAGCACGCGCGATCACTCGCGTTTTCGGGTCCCACAACCGGCGCAGCCTTATCGGTCAGGAAGGCGCCTTTGGCAAGCGGATTGCGACCGTGCAGATAGACAGTCTCGCCGTCCTCGTTATAGCCAAGCGAGACGCTCGTCGCCGGCACATAGCTCGATGTGACCGTCACGCTCTTGGAGGCGATATCGAGATTTGCGCGTGAAGATACCCGAATCGTGGCCTCGCCCGACTTCTTAAAATAAAAGCAGGCGGATCCAGGATTGGAGTGAAGTACGTTCGCAGGCGTGCCGACAAAGCGAAAACGCGCATAGGAAACAGGAGTGTACTCACCCTCGGCGGCATCGGTGTAATGAACACGGACTTCAAGATTCTTGACCTCGGAACCCGCAACCGCAATAGTGCCGCCCGTCACGTTTGCGCCGTTATACCAAATCTGAAAATCATCGATCGGTTTGGACACCGCCTTGACCACAACGGTCGCGACGTTCTCGGTAGTGCCGTCGTCCTTGTGGAGCGTGGCGGTTACCGTACCTACGGCGTCGTTATACACGTGCAGCAGGCCCGTTTCCTCGTTAACCGCGATATCACCACTGTTGGCATCTGGGGTACCCCAGGTCACCTTGGCATCCTTGGGCAGGCCATCGAGCTCAAGCGTGCCCGAAACGCAAGCGGCACCGTTCTCGCCCACCACAACGTCGTCGGGAGACGGGCAGAGCACACCATCGGCAGCAGTTACGGTCTTGCCGGTACGGGCAGACGTGAACTTCACCCCGTACTTATTGCTTGCAGCAGGGCTCTCGGAAGACTCGTAGTCTAGATTCTCACCGAAGTGCGGAAGGCCATCAGACCCCATGCCCCACACGCTACCGTTTTTACCACGATTGACGTTGAGATTTTCGACAAAGGTCGCCGTCTTCATGTCATCGGTATCGACGGCATAGGAGTTAACGAGCGCGTCCGCGGGAAAGACGACCTTGTTGGTAAGGCCCTCCTGCCAGTACGTATTGATGAGCTGTCCGGAGTCGTAGCTCGCAAAGAGCACGCCGCCGGTCGAAGCGGCGGTGGACATGCAATTGGAGATCACGCCGCCCTTGAGCGTACGGCCAAAGCCAGCAACGCCCTTACCCGTAACGGACGTGGAGCAATTAATGACAGAGCCCTTTACCTGATTGCCAAGCGGACCAAACGACTTGCCGTCCACGGCCTGTTTGAGCTCACCGGCAAAAGAGACATTCTGGATGACGCCGGTGGAGCCAACGCTCGCAAACAGAGACTTAACACCTCCCCCGTTGTCGAAGGTAATAGTGTGGCCCTGCCCGTCAAACGTGCAATTGAACTCGCCTGTGGGTCCGAAGAACCATTCGTCATCAATCACAATGTCGCTATCGAGCACATAGTAGTTGCTCGCATCCTTGACGTTCATATACATGAAGTCATCCTGCGACGAGATGTGCTTGACGCTCTCCGGCTGGGCGACGGGAACCGTCGGCTTCTTTTTCTCAAGCGCATCCGAGGCGTCATCGAGCGTCTTGACCGCCGCATTTACATCGGACTGAGATGCATCGTCGCTATCGTTGACGATTTTGGCGGCAGCAAGAGCAGCGGCAAAGGCGGACCAGGAATCCGTTGTGTAGTCTGACTCATTGAGCGCCTCGGCGGCCGCGATAGCCGCGACGAGCGCGTCCTTATTGACAACGACGGGGGCAGAGCCGCTCACAAGCAAGGGCAGGCCACCGTTGGACACCCAGGAAAAGCCAGTCGACGGCGCATCAGTATTGAGCACGGCGAGTGATTCAGCAGAAGAGAGGTCGGCGGCTTTAGCCGCGTTTCCCTTGTTAAAGCCGCCATAGTTCATCTCGGCAGGCGAAAAACCTACGGTATATAGGCAGTTCAACAGCGATCCGGCCTGAGCCTCACCGACCAGGCCACCGTTCATCTCAACGCCCGAGCCGGCAAAATAGGAATTGACGATCTTTCCGGACGTCATACCGCCGACCAGGCCACCGGCACAGCCCATCCAGCCGCTAAGGTTCACACTCGCCGTGGACCAGCACATCTGGATGGTGCCAGAAAGTTCCATGGCAATGGAGCCCACATTGTCGGTGCTCGAGACCGAGCCTGTCACGCCCAGGTTCTGAATCGAGCCGGTCACATTGTTCGCAACGGCCTTGCCGTTAATGGTGACCGTATGGCCCTGGCCATCCAGGGTGCCATCAACGGTCTCGATCTGCTGGTCAGTGCCCATCGAAATATTCGCGCCAAGCTTGACGGTCGCACCCGCCTCAATGGTCTCAGGCATATCGGCTGCATCGTTGACGACCACCGTCTCGCCCGAGTGCACTACCTTGGCGAAAGAACCTGCTGCTTCGACCTGTGCAGCCGGTACCGTCTCCTCGGACGCAATAGACCGCACGGCAACATCGGAGCTTTCCTGCTCCTGTGTGCTGCCGCCATCTGCCATGCCGGTTTCAGCGTCGGCAGAAGGCTCATCTTCATCAGGCCTGCCCTGCCCAGCATCGCCCGCCGCGGTGACCTGATCGGCCGCCGCGGCTACGCCCGCGCTCACCTCCTCGGCAAACGCGGTCATTCCCGTGCTCGAACTGGCAAAGATAAACGCCATGAGCACGACGAGGAATTTCCTCGTACCTGTTCGGATGTTGTTGAGCATCCTTTCCCCCTTGGTCTGGAAGATCACTACCCCAATAAGAATCGAGGCCGACCATGTAAAGGGAAACGGGACACAGCGAAACGCCCGCACCTGACAGCATGCGGCAATGCCCCAACATCGCATACGGGATGCATGGAGCAAATATGATGTCATCTTCTGCTCACCGGAATCCAGCGGCTCCCAAAAGACCCTCGACACGAGAAGACCATAGGCAAGTAATCTGACTCGCGGGACAGCCCCGCACACAGTAACCGCCTTGCCTGGGATTCCCACCCAGTTCCCTTTTATGCGCCAAGCGCACCCATGGTCCGGCTTCTTTTCAAACAGCATGTAATTGTATGGAAGACCAGGCAACGAGCGTCCGCCGATATCACGCACACATAATTCACCGAAAATGTGGTTGAAAGTCCGTCGGGGCAACGACGAGACCTTTATACGAAATGCAAAACGGGGCCGCAGCATCATTGCCACGACCCCGCCCGCTCAAGCAAACTCTCATTCCGAGACGCTGCTGATCATCTACGAGATGTTGCCCAAAAACGCCTTGGTACGCTCGCTCTTGGGGTGATCGAAGACCTCGCTCGGCGTGCCATCCTCCACGATAACGCCGCCGTCCATAAAGACGACGCGGTCGGCGACGTCGCGGGCAAAGCCCATCTCATGCGTCACCACGATCATGGTCATACCGTCACGTGCAAGATCGCGCATAACGCCCAGGACGTCGCGCACGAGCTCAGGGTCGAGCGCCGAGGTGGCCTCGTCAAAGAGCATCACGTGCGGATTCATCGACAGAGCGCGGGCGATGGCCACGCGCTGCTGTTGACCGCCCGAAAGCTGACTCGGCATAAAATCGATGCGCTCGGCCAGGCCGACTTTGGTCAGCTCTTCGATGGCAATCTTCTCGGCCTCTTCCTTGCTGCGTTTGAGCACCTTTTGCTGCGCAAGCATGACGTTCTTTTTGACCGACAGATGCGGGAACAGATTGAACTGCTGAAACACCATGCCCAAGTGCGTACGCACCTTATTGAGGTCGACGCCCTTGGCGCACACATCCACGCCCTCGACGACAATCGAACCACTCGTGGGCTCCTCAAGACGGTTAATGCAGCGAAGCATCGTCGACTTGCCCGAGCCCGAGGGGCCCAGGACCACGACGACCTCACCCTTGTGCACATCCAGATCGATGTCGCGCAGGACCACGTTATCGCCAAAGGCCTTCTGGAGATTCTTGATGCTGACGACGACCTCGTTCGAGTTATTGGTTTCGCTCATAATAGAACCTCCTTACAGACCAGCGATATGGTCGGCGGGCGTCGCGACAACCTGTCCGGCGCTCTTGGTGGGACGCTTCTTTTTGGTTTCGGCCGTACCCAGCAGCCTCGCCTCAAGACCGCTCACCAAGCGCGCAAGCGGCAGGGTAATGACCAGATAGAACAGGGCGGCAACCACATACGGCGTAATGGAGCCCGTCGTGGCCACGATGGTGCGGGCGTTCATGACGATCTCGACCACGCCCACAGCGGCAAGCAGCGACGTATCCTTGTAAAGCAGGATAAACTCGCTGGTCAGCGTAGGCAGGACATTGCGGAACGTCTGCGGAATCATAACGTAGAGCAGCGTCTGGAAGGCATTCATGCCCAGCGAGCGCGCGGCCTCGTTTTGACCCTTGGGAATCGATTGAATACCGGCACGGAAGATCTCGCACAGGTACGCAGACGAGTTCATGGCCATGACGATGACGCCGAGCACGTAGTCATCAACCTTGACGCCGGCCAACGGCAGACCGAAGAACGCGATATAGATCTGCAGGAACGCCGGCGTACCACGGATGATATTCACATAGATGCCGGCAAGGCAACGAAGGATGCGCGACTTGGAAATGCGCATGAGCGATAGGGCGAAACCGAAGGGAATGGCCAGCGGAAACGCCACAAGCACGATCGAGAGCGACATAAGGAAGCCCTTAAAGACGATCGGCAGGCTTTGGACCAAAATGACCGGGTTCAAGAACAGGCGCAGGAACATATTGGAGTTCCAAGCCTCGACCCACGGCTGTTCCTTAAGATCGGCCAAGAAGTTATCGAAGGCCGTCACGCCCTTGATCTCCACCGACGGAATCTTGGAGATCTTCTTGGTCGACCCGTCAGCGAGCGTATAGGTGCCGCTAAAGACCTCATCGCCGCCCTCGACGGGAAACGTCACACCATAAACCTCGACACGGAAAAAGCCGCCGGCAGGCGCCGTCTCGCCAAAATCAATCTTGAGCGTCTGGCCGTCAGCCTTGCACGTGGGCTTCATGGGCGTACGATCCATGAGGTGCTCGCCCGAGAGCATCGTCAATCGCGTGTCATCGGTACCAAACGTCGTGCCGTCGACAAACGTCAAAGAAAGACCGCTCAGCTCCTCATCGGCATCGGCCTGAACTTCCCAGGTAATG
>CABSNL010000060.1 GCA_902479095.1 uncultured Collinsella sp.
CAGCGTCAGATGTGTATAAGAGACAGGCCCAGGTTGCATGCGGCCTCGCACAGCGCCGGGCACACGCGACTCGTGAACTCGGGCATGGGCGAGGTGAGTGACAGGCGCTCGGCAGCCTCGTCCCAACGGCCGCGGTACACCAGCTCGTTCCACTCGGGAATCAGGTTGTGCAGCGGACAGCCGCTCGGACGTGCCTTGCCAAAGCTCGCGCCCATCTGACAAAACGCCACACCGCACATCATGCAGCGGCTCGCCTGGGCACGGCGCGCATCGTCGTCGAGCTCCACGTACAGCGGATCGAAATCGCGGCTGCGCTCCTCCACGGGGCGCAGCTCGTGGGTCACGCGATCGATATCAAGAAAAGCACCGGGCTTACCCATGGCACTTACGCCTCCTTCTTGGTCGAAGCAACAGAGCTGGCGGCGGCGGGCACAGCGCCAGCGACACCACCCGCCACATCAAAGCGAGCGACATCGGCGGCGTCGGCGCGACCGGTCACAATGTCAAACGCCAGCTCCTCGGCCTGCTCATGCGTCTTGCCGACGGCCTCGGCGGCGGCGACAATCGCCAGCACGCGCTCGTACTCGGTCGGAATGACCTTCACAAAGTGCTTGCTCATCGTCTCAAAGCTGTAGAGCAACTTAATGCCGCGCGGGCTCTGCGTCGCGTCCACGTGCTCCTGGACGAGCGCACGAATCTGCGCCAGCTCACCGGCCGTCGGGGCTTTAAGCTCAACGCTCTCGTGGTTCACACGGGCATCGAGCGTGCCGTACTGGTCAAAGACGTAAGCCACGCCGCCCGTCATGCCGGCGGCGAAGTTCTGCCCGACCTCGCCCAGGATGAGCGCCAGACCTCCCGTCATGTACTCGCAGCCATGGTTGCCGCAGCCCTCGACCACCACCGTGGCACCGGAGTTGCGTACGCCAAAGCGCTGGCCGGCCAGGCCGTTAATGAAGCCGCGGCCACTCGTAGCGCCAAAGAACGCAACGTTGCCCACGATGATGTTCTCGTCGAACTTGTAGGTCGCATGCGGGTTGGGGCGCACCGACACCTCGCCGCCCGAAAGGCCCTTGCCAAAGTAGTCGTTGGCGTCGCCGCACACGTTGAGCGTAATGCCGCGCGGCAGGAAGGCGCCAAAGCTCTGACCGGCCGAACCATCGCAATCGATGGTGATGGAGCCGGCGGGCAGGCCCTCGGGATGCGCCTTGGTCACCGCGTTGCCCAAGATGGTGCCCACGCAGCGGTTGACGTTGGCGATATCGGCGCGGAAGCGAATCGGACGCAGGTGCGCACGGGCATCGGCCGTATAGGGCACAAACAACGTGGAGTCGAGCGTCTTTTCGAGCTCGCTGTCCGCAGCCATCTGCGGCAGGAAGTGACGACCGTCGGCACCCGGGATGTGGGCACCGAACTCGCAGGTCGCGCTCGCCAGCACGGGCGACAGATCGAGCAGGTTGGCCTTGCGGTTGCCCGGGACCTCAATCTGGCGCAAGCACTCGGGATGGCCGACCATCTCGTCGACGGTGCGGAAGCCCAGGCTCGCCATGACCTCGCGCAGCTGCTCGGCAACAAAGAGCATAAAGTGCTCGACGTGCTCGGGCTTGCCGCGGAAGCCGCGACGCAGGCGACAGTTTTGCGTGGCGATGCCGGCCGGGCAGGTATCCTGCTGGCAGTCGCGCTGCATAAGGCAGCCCATGGAGATGAGCGGCATGGTCGCAAAGCCAAACTCCTCGGCACCCAGCAGGCAGGCGACGGCGACATCGGTGCCGTCCATGAGCTTGCCGTCGGCTTCGAGCACCACGCGTGAGCGCAGGCCGTTTTGCAGCAGCGTCTGCTGGGCCTCGGCAAGGCCAAGCTCCAGCGGCAGACCGGCGTGCCAGATCGAATCGCGCGCCGCAGCACCGGAGCCGCCGTTGTGGCCGCTGATCAAGATCTTGTCGGCGGCACCCTTGGCCACACCGGTGGCGATGGTGCCGACGCCGGCCTCGCTGACCAGCTTGACCGACACGCGTGCGCCGGGGTTGGCGTTCTTAAGATCGAAGATAAGCTCCGCCAGGTCCTCGATGGAGTAGATGTCGTGGTGCGGCGGAGGCGAGATCAGGCCGATGCCGGGCGTGGACTGACGGACCTCGGCGATCCAGGGGTAGACCTTCTTGCCGGGCAGGTGGCCGCCCTCGCCGGGCTTGGCGCCCTGGGCCATCTTGATCTGAATCTCAAAGGCGCTGCACAGGTAGCGGCTCGTCACGCCAAAGCGCGCGCTTGCCACCTGCTTGATGGCGGAATTCTTGGAGTCACCGTTAGCCAGCGGGGTCTCACGGCGCGGATCCTCGCCGCCCTCGCCCGAGTTGGAACGGCCGTGCAGGCGGTTCATGGCGATGGCCATGCACTCGTGTGCTTCCTTGCTGATGGAACCGTACGACATGGCGCCGGTGTTAAAGCGGCGAACGATGTTGAGCGCGGGCTCGACCTCGTCGAGTGCCACCGGGGTGCGGCCGCCGGCATCAAAGTCCAGCAGGTCGCGCAGGCGCACGGCACGGCCGGTGCGGTGCAGGCGGGCGCTGTACTCCTTAAAGGTGTCGTAGCTGTCCTCACGGCAGGCGGTCCGCAGCAAGTAGACAGTCTGCGGATCGATGAGGTGATCCTCGCCGCCGAGCGGGCGCCACTTGGTCAGACCCAACGTGGGCAGCTGATCGGGAGCCGGGCTCTTAAGGATAGCGAGCGCGGCGTCGTAGCGCTCATTCTGCTCGCGCTCGACGTCCTCGACACCCATACCGCCCACACGGCTCACCGTGCCGGCGAAGTACGCGTTGACAAACTCCGGCGTAAAGCCCACGGCCTCGAAGATCTGCGCGGAGTGGTAGCTCTGCACCGTGGAGATGCCCATCTTGGACATGATGGAGACGATGCCGGCGGTCGCAGCCTTGTTGTAGTTGGCGATGCCCTGCTCGGCTGTCACGTCCAGATCGCCGTGCGCCGCCAAGTCGCGAATGCACGCATGCGCGTTGTACGGATAGATGCCGCTCGCGGAGTAGCCCACCAGCGCCGCAAAGTCGTGCGGGGACACGGCGTCTCCACACTCCACCACGATGTCGGCAAAGGTACGCACGCCGGCACGGATCAGGTGGTTGTGCACGCAGCCCACGGCGAGCAGCGACGGCACGGGCACCTCGCCCGCAGCGGCACGGTCGCTCAGCACCACGATGTTCACGCCATCGCGAACCGCAGCCTCAACGTCCTCTGCAAGCTGCTTGAGCGCAGCCTGCAGCGCGCCCTCGCCGGCATCGCGGCGGTAGACGGCACGGAAACGGCGGGTCTTAAAGCCCACGCGGTCGATGGCGCAAATGCGGTCGAACTCCTCCTCGCTCAGCAGTGGGCGCTCCAGGCGAACCAGCTGGCAGGCCGTACGAGAGTCCTCGAGCAGGTTGCCGTGGTTGCCCAGGTAGAGCGTGGTCGAGGTGACCATATGCTCGCGAAGGGCGTCGATGGGCGGGTTCGTGACCTGGGCGAACAGCTGATAGAAGTAGTCAAAGAACGAGCGCGTCTTCTTGGACAGGCAGGCCAGCGGCGCATCGATACCCATCGAGGCGAGCGGCGCCTTGCCCTGCTGGGCCATGGGACGCACGACTTCGTCAACATCATCCCAGTGATACCCGAGCTTGGCCATGCGCACGGCGGCGGGCACCTCGGTATCCTCGGCGGGCGTGGGCGCGACGGGCTTGTCGAGCGCGTCGACGGTCAGCGTCTCCTCGGCGATCCAGTCGCGATAGGGCTTTTCCTTGGCGTAACGAGCGCGCAGCTCGTCGTTGTAGATCACGCGGCCGCGGGCAAAGTCGACCTCGAGCATCTGGCCCGGCCCCAGACAGCCGCTCGTCAGGATGTTCTCGGGGCTCACCTCGATGGTGCCCACCTCACTCGCCAACATAAAGCGGCCGTCGCGCGTCACGTAGTAGCGAGCCGGGCGCAGGCCGTTACGGTCGAGGGCGGCACCCAGGGTACGGCCGTCGGTAAAGGCGATAGCGGCAGGACCGTCCCACGGCTCCATGAGCATGGACTGGTAAGCGTCGTAGGCGCGGCGCTCCTCACTCAGGCTGTCGTTGTGGTCCCACGGCTCGGGCAGCAACATGGACGCGGCACGCGTGAGCGGGCGACCGTTCATGACCAGGAACTCAAGCACATTGTCCAGAATCGCGGAGTCGGAGCCCTCGCGGTTGATGATGGGCATCACGCGCTCAAGATCATGCTGCAGCACGGGGCTGTACAGGTTGGGCTCGCGGGCGCGGATCCAGTTGACGTTGCCCTTGAGGGTGTTGATCTCGCCGTTGTGGATGATAAAGCGGTTGGGGTGCGCGCGTTCCCAGCTGGGCGTGGTGTTGGTGGAGTAGCGCGAGTGGACGAGCGCCACGGCCGTCTTGACGGCGGCGTCGTTGAGATCGATGAAGAAGCGGCGCATCTGCGTGGCGACCAGCATGCCCTTGTACACGATGGTGCGCGAGCTCATGGAGCATACATAGAAGATTTTGTCGCGCAGGGCAAACTCAGCGTCGGCCTTCTTCTCGATGGTGCGGCGGCACACGTACAGGCGGCGCTCGAAGGCATCGCCGGCGGGCGTGTCGTCCGGACGGCCCAGGAAGGCCTGCAGGATAGTGGGCATACAGGCGCGGGCCGTCTCGCCCAGGTCGTGCGGGTCAACCGGCACCTCGCGCCAAAAGAGCAGCGGCACGCCGGCCTCGGCGCAGCCCTCCTCAAACACGCGGCGGGCATCCTCTACGCCCTTCTCGTCCTGCGGGAAGAACAGCATGGCCACGCCATAGTCGCCCTCTGCCGGCAGAATCTGGCCACACTTTTGAGCCTCTTTACGGAAAAAGTGATGCGGAACCTGGAACAGGATGCCGGCGCCGTCGCCGGTGTTCTTCTCGAGTCCCGTGCCGCCGCGGTGCTCCAAGTTGACCAGAATGGACAGTGCGTCGTCCAGGATCTGGTGATGGCGCTCGCCGTTGATATCGGCAAGCGCGCCGATGCCGCATGCATCGTGGTCGAATTCGGGGCGATAAAGGCCCTGCTGCTGAGCGGAATCTGCCTGCATCGCGATCCTCCCCTAGATATTAGACAGTCAGTTGAATAGGCATACTAGGAGCACCGCCGGCCCGTTGTGTTTCCCACCCGTTTCGAAACAATCGCGTAACGCACGCCCTACGAGTGGACACCGCCGACCTCAAGGGCGACAACATAGGCCCCAAGTTCGGCCTGTAAGCTCACCGCTTCAAACATCTCAATCTGTAACAGTAAGACCCAATTTCGACGACTAACTGTTACAGATCAAGATGTTTTCGAGAGACGGTTCCGAATGTCTCAATCTGTAACACGAAGGGTCAGTTTTGGCGGTCAGCTGTTACAGATCGAGATTTTCCATAGGACCATTTCTTCCTGTCTTGATCTGTAACACCTAGACCCAATTTCCATCCCCAGTTGTTACAGATCAAGACATTTCGGCAACCCCCTTTCCCCACCCCATTCAAATACAACTATTTTGTTAGTCATAGTTAACTTTTGAGCCTAAAACGGGTATCCTTTGCGGCGTCAAACAAACGGCACACAGGAGCGCACCATGCTCAACCATCTCAAACAACATTTTGGCTCCCGACGCACCGGCGGTCACGGAGGCCTAGACATTGCGCGGCATATCGGCCCCGGGCTGCTCGTGACCGTCGGCTTTATCGATCCGGGCAACTGGGCCTCCAACATGGCCGCCGGCTCGCAGTTTGGCTACGCGCTGCTGTGGATCGTCACGCTGTCCACGATCATGCTCATCGTGCTGCAGCACAACGCGGCGCACTTGGGCATCGCCACGGGCACCTGTCTTGCCGAGGCCACGACACGCTACCTCCCCCGCATCGTGGGACGCGCAGTACTCGCCAGCGCCTATCTCGCGACCATCGCCACCGCCATGGCCGAAGTCCTGGGTGGCGCGATTGCCCTTCAAATGCTCTTTGGGCTGCCCGTGCGCGCGGGCTGCGTCATCGTGGCGACAGTATCGATGGCGATGCTCATGACGAACTCCTACAAGCGTGCCGAGCGATGGATCATCGCCTTCGTAGGCGTGGTAGGACTCTCGTTTTTGGCCGAGCTCACGCTAGTCAAGGTCGACTGGCCGATGGCCGCCGCAAGCTGGATCACACCCAGTATGCCCACCGGCTCGGCCGCGATTATCGTAAGTGTCCTAGGCGCGGTCGTTATGCCCCACAACCTCTTCCTGCACTCCGAGGTCATCCAATCCATGCACTTCGAAGGCCAAGGCAAGCAGGTTATCGAGGAACGTCTGCGCTACGAGCTCTTCGACACGCTCTTTTCGATGGGCGTGGGCTGGGCGATCAACTCGGCCATGGTCATCCTGGCCGCAACGACCTTCTTTGCGCACGGCATTGTCGTAGACGACCTCGCCGTCGCAGCGGCCACGCTCTCCCCCATTCTGGGCCCGGCAAGCTCGGCCATCTTTGCGGTGGCACTGCTGTTTGCGGGTATATCGAGTAGTGTGACGGCGGGCATGGCGGCGGGCACCATCACCGCAGGCATGTTCGACGAGGAATACGACATCCACGACCGACATTCCTCGATCGGGGTGGCGGCTTGTTTCGTCGGCGCAGTGGCGGCGTGCTTGGTCGTCCCAAATCCTTTTGAGGGTCTCATCTGGAGTCAGGCGCTGCTGTCGCTTCAGTTGCCGATTACGGTCTTTGTGCTCATACGGCTCACCAGCTCACGCCGTGTCATGGGCAAATACGTCAACTCGCGCCCGCTCAACGCGCTGCTCGTAGGGATCGGTGCCATCGTGACGATTCTCGACATCGTGCTGCTAACGGGAATGTAATTGGGATGGCGTGGCTGTCCAGATATAACGTCTTAATCTGTAACACGTGAGACCGTTTTAAACCGTCAGATAAATCAAAAGGGTCCCGGCCGAGAATTCGACCGGGACCCTTGGACAGAGCTATATGTTGTTGCAAGTCGTGTGTCTACGAGCTACTCCTCGACAAGCTCAAACTCATCGGGGCCGACGCCGCAGACCGGACACACGTAGTCCTCGGGCAGCTCGGGCGTGTCGACCTCAACCTCGTAACCGCAAACGGTGCACACAAACTTATACGTCTTCTTCTCCTCAGCCATGATGTTCTCCTCTCGAACGTGACTGCTGGTGTACTTACTTATTAGTATATATTCTCAATAACATAATGCAAGTATTTTTAGAACATTTCTAGCCTTGATACGACGAGGCTTTGGGCGGCGTCTTGCCCTTCAAGACCTTGTGATAGTAGTCATAGGTCAGCGGGGTCTCGCCGCTCAAGCGCTCGGCATCCTCCACCTCGCCGATAAAAAGCAGGTGTGTGCCCACGTCAACAGTGTCAATCAAACGGCAGCTAAACAAGGCCGCCGCATGCTCGGGAACATAGGGCATGCCCAGCGCGGTCTCGTGGGTCTCGTACTTGGCAAACTTGTCGTAATCGCTGCTGGTGCGGAAGCCAAAATTGCCGATATAGAGCATGTCGGCGGTCTGGTCAATCACGGTCAGCGCAAAGGCCTTAGCCGATGCGATTACGCCGGACGTGACATTTTCCTTGTTCACGGCAACCGAGATGCGCGGCGGGGCAGATGTCACCTGCACCGCTGTGTTGATAACGCAGCCGGCACGCAGCCCGTCGGCCGCGGCACTCACCACATACAGGCCGCTCGGCATCGTAAAGAACGCAGTTTTGTCCATAACGATCACTCCCCTAACCCAGGATTGAACCTCATGGATGTATGTACCCACAAAAAAGGCGGCACCCATAACGGACGCCGCCTTTGAGACATATGTGTCAGAACAGTAAGAAAGATGAGACGCCCGCAGTTGCGGTGAAATAGGGACTGAATAGCCCCTCAAACAGGAAAAACAGTCCGTATTCCACCGCAACTTATACAGAGTGCCTAGCGGTTGCGCTCCTTAAGGGCGCGGTCGATCTCGCGTTGGACATCACGCTTGGCCATGTCCTCGCGCTTGTCGTAGAGCTTCTTGCCGCGACCCAGACCCAGCAGCAGCTTTACGCGGCCGTCGGTATTAAAGTAGAGCTCCAACGGAACCAGCGCATAACCACGGTTGCGAAGTTTGCCGTCAAGAAAGTCGATCTCCTTGCGGTGCAGAAGCAGACGACGCCGACGGTCGGGATCGCGATTCCACACGCCACCATGGCTATAAGGGTGGATATGCAGTCCGACGAGCCAGCACTCGCCGCCACGAATCAGCGCAAAAGTGTCTGTGATCTGACAGGCGCGCTCGCGAATCGACTTGACCTCGGTGCCGCTCAGCTCAATACCGCACTCAAACGTCTCATCGATAAAGTACTCGTGATGTGCCGAGCGATTCTTGGAAATGAGTTTGCGCTCGCGCTTACTGGGCATCGCCGGCCTCCTTGGCGCCATCGGAACCCTTGCCCGTAGCTTCGCGCTTTGCCTTGCGCTCGGCATTGAGCTCGGCATCGCTCTCGCGCACCAGTTTAATAATCGCCGCGCAGGCCTCCTCGCCCACCAAGTCGCGAGCACGCACCGTCAGGCGCGTCGCCTCCTGCTTGTCGCCGTCGCTTGCAGCATCGGTCGCACACATGATCAGGCAGATGGCGATCTCGGCCGAAGGTGAGGTCGGCACGCCTTGCAGGGCCAATTCACCCATCACGTGGTCGTCGCTCTCATCAGCGGCATCCGGATAGGTGGTATGGATCTTGTTGAGCAGGCGCGTCGTATGCGCATCGTTGGGCGCCAGGCGCAGCGCCAGACGCGCGCAGCCCACGGCAGCCGAAACGTTCTCGGTCTCGGGCTCCAAGAAGTACTGACCTAGATTGGCGTAAGCGCGGGCGGCGCACTTGCCATCGCTTGCACGCTCCAGCACCGAGAACGAGAGCGATGCCCATTCCTGCTTGTCCTCGAGTGCGCGGAACAGCTCGGCCAGATCCAGGCGATAGTTGCAGTTCATGGGGTCCCAACGCACAGCCTGCATCAGGGCATTACGAGCGCTCACATAATCCTGCTGGCGAATGTAGGCAAACGCCATGTCAGAGTACAGGCGGTCAAACGGCACCTCGACCTGCACGAGCTCGCGCGGATCCTTCTCCACGCGGCGATAGGCCAAGCGCTCAAACTTGCTATCGAAGCTAAAGTATTGGCGCTTCTCCTCCGTCTTGCACTCAGCGTCGATATACTCCTCGGCGAGCTCCACCAGACGCTCCAGCAGCGGTGTCGCCGTAGCCAGGTCGCCCTGCGCCAGATAGTTCTCGGCATACGTGATGTCTTGCAAGCTGATGGGCAGATCCATGGCTACTCCTCGATCTGAGCGAAACACGGCAGGCGCCGTATATACGGTCAATACACAAAACCCGGGTCTCTTACGAGGCCCGGGCGTTCAATTTTGGTAGCCCGTACCAGATTCGAACTGGTGATCTCCGCCTTGAGAGGGCGGCGTCCTAAACCGCTAGACGAACGGGCCATATGTAGCAAATGCAATGGCTGGGATGGAGGGAGTCGAACCCCCATTGACGGAACCAGAATCCGCTGTCCTGCCATTAGACGACATCCCAATGACTGCATCACTGCGCTCGGCTGTGCCTTTGCGCAAGAAAGAAATATACGGGAAGTCTCGCCGTGACGCAAGCCCCAATTTTGACTTTTTTGAAATTCAGTCAAATTGGCCTAATTTAGTCCAACCCGTGAAGGACCTGTGAAGCCGACCGCTGTACACGAGGGGCAAAACGCCGCGAGCGGTAGCCGTCAACCGTTGGCAGATTCTACCGCGAAAACGATAGCACCAGGCAACACAATCGAAGTATCAATGATCGCGTAGATATCGAGGCGCCATGGACGAAGAGCTTGATTACCTATGGGAGACCCTGGGCCTCGAGATCACTGCCGACCTTTGGCCCGAACGGGACAAAATCCATCCCACACTGCGCCCCGCCATTACTGTGGTGCAGGCAAAATACCGCCGTGCATCCTTTTTGATCATGCGGATGTCATGGCACGCGGGACTCCCCGACCTTAAGCGAATCCAGGCAAGCCTCGTCGAGTTGTCCGGCATGCCAACCGTCATATCCGAGGCGCACCTGGAGCAGCGCCAGCGCGAGCGACTGCAACAGCAGCGGATTCCCTTTATCTGCCCCGGCGTTCAGGCATATCTGCCCTTTATGGACGAGGAGTACTGGAGCGGCAAGCCCAACAAACACGTAAAGGTCTACGATCCGCACGAATGGGCACAGCTGGCGGACTGACTGGGGCAGGCCCGCCGGCGGAAAGTGCATCCCACCCTGAGCACTCAAAACGGGTCGCACTTTCCGCAGCCGCTACAGCAACGCCTCGGCCCAAGCCGCTTCCCTAAAGCCGGGAATCGCAAAGTCGTCGCCCACCAGCAGCGGACGCTTGACCAGCATGCCGTCGGTCGCCAGCAGCTCGTAGCACTCCCGATCCGTCATGCCCGCATCCAGACGCGCCTTCAGGCCCAGCTCTCGATATTTCATGCCCGACGAATTAAAGAAACGCCGCACCGGCAGCCCCGAACGAGCAATCCAGGTCGCAAGCTCATCAGCCGTGGGATTGTCCAAAACGATATCGCGGTCGATGTACTCTACCCCATGTTCGTCCAGCCATGCCTTGGCCTTCTTACAGGTCGAGCACTTGGGATATTCAACAAACAGTACGGTCATGGGAATCCTCCGAATATAGATCGGCCAACGCAGGCACACGCCACACGAGGCGCCTTCGTATGATGGGCCAATTGTAGCCCGCGGGTCACACGTTAAACGAACCGTACCCCGAATCCGCGCTTGATAAACGGCAGCAGTTCCATTGCCTCGGGCGTGATATGGCCCGCAACGTTCATGCGCTCGTCACCGGGAAGATCGACCCGCGCAATCTCAAGCTCGCCTTCGTAGCGCCCATATCCGCTATTGCTCACAGCGATCGACCCCGCCTTTCGCGGCAGGCCGGCTCCGGCATCCGTCGGCACGGAATCCGGCTTAAGCGTCGTACGTGACTCCTGAGACCTAAAGATGAGGACGCTCGAGTCGGGTCGGTCGTGATGAATCTGCCCGCGCACATAGGCATAACTGAGCTCAAGCTCGCATTGCAGGTCCACGTATCCGGCGGAAACTTGAGCAAACTGCGCCCAGCCCGCATCGGATAGATCGGGGTCGCCGACCAACACAATGTCGCAATCGGCGCCATGTGCAAGCTCAAGCATATTGAGAGCAACCTTTGACGCGCGACCGCGCTGCGCCTCGACCGTCGGCAGTCCCTCGAATACCGGCCCGCGAACGTTAGCATCACCCGGCACAAAAGCCATGATTTCGAATCCAAGCGCCGCAAGACGAAGATTCACCCGAGCAATGTCCTCCAGAGCTAAACCGGTATAAGGCTTGGGGTAAAAATTGTGGCAGGCGGCAAAACGAGTCACATCGGCACCGGCCTCACGCCACGATGCGATTTCATCAGAACTCACCGTCGATGCATTAACCACAATGCGAAATACACCGGACAGCTCCGCGACCCGCTGGGCGCTAAAGCCATAGTCCAAACGAAGGTATTCCAACCCCAGATCGCGCAGGTCCTCAATGCGCTCAAGCCCGAGCAAATCGCACGTGCGAGGCCCCACATCGGCAATGAGCGCAATGCCGCGGGCGGAAAGCAGCGACAGCACATGACGGACCTTATCGGCATACGCCGCTCCCCCATCCTCGGGAATATGCAGCGAGGTGAACGCATAGCGCGCACCCGCCGCGGCACCACGCTCAATCGTCCGCTCAATATCCTGCAGAGGGCTGGAAAGATAAATCGAAATACCCGTTTTCACGCTTCAACGCTCCTTTAAAAAAGGCCGGCGGAGCAGTTAGCCCCGCCGGCACAACCATAACATCAAGAAATCTGCCGCGCGCCGCGAGCCCTGAGCAACACGGCTCGCGATATCAAACTACTCGCCAAAGAACTCGTTGATCTTCTGCTCGTCGACGCCAAAGAACCACGTCAGGACAAAGCCGGCGGCATAGGCAAGCAGCATAGCGGCAACGTAGCCGAGCTGCTGGCCAGGAACGACGATCAGCAGGCCAAACAGACCGGAAACGCCCTGAGAAACCGTGCCGATGTGAAGCAGCGCCGCGAGCGCGCCGCCAAATCCGGCACCCAGGCAGGCCGTCACAAACGGACGAACGAGCGGCAGCGTAACAGCATACATCAGAGGCTCGCCCACACCCAGGATTCCAACGGGAATGGACTCTGCGACGTACTTCTTGAGCTTGGCGTTCTTGGTCTTAAAGTACAGCGCCAAACCGGCACCGACCTGGCCGCCGCCAGCCATCATAAGGATGGGAAGCAGGTAATTGATACCCTTGGTAGCGCCGTCGGGATCGTTGAGCATAGCGTGGATCGGCGTGAGCGCCTGATGCAGGCCGACGGACACCAGCGGCAAGAAGCCTGCCGACAGGATATAGCCGCCCAGGACGCCCAGCTTCTCGAAGATAAAGGTCAAAACGCTAAAGATGGCAGTCGTCAGCCATGCGCCAACCGGCTGGATGACGAGCATCAGAGCAAAGGCGCCGATGATGAGCACCAGCAGCGGGGACAAGAACGTGTCGAGTGCGTTGGGCATAACCTTGCGAATCTGACGCTCCATCCAGGCAAAAAATGCGCCAGCGATGAGAGCCGCGATCATGCCGCCCGCTGCGGGGTTGTACTGCGCACTGGTGAGCGGCAGCAGAATGGCAGTGGCAGGATCAGCCG
>CABSNL010000061.1 GCA_902479095.1 uncultured Collinsella sp.
CATTGCTCCTCGGGGCTGTAGGGGGAAAGCGAGTAGATGCCAGGGAGGTCCGTGATGGTAACGTTCTTGTCGCTTAGGAGCTTGGCTTCCTTTTTCTCAACCGTGACGCCGGGCCAGTTGCCAACGTAGCCGTTGGCGCCGGTGATCAGGTTGAAAAGCGTGGTCTTGCCGCAGTTGGGGTTACCCGCCAGCGCGACATGGATCTGAGAATCCGCCATTCAATCCTTCTTCCTTGTGCGCCTGCGCTGCTTTCTCCGCGCAGGCTGGATAATGTGCTTTAAAGTTGCTGTATTAAGTTAGAAAAACCTAACTTTATCTGCAGAAATATGCACCGCGAGTCCTTACTGGACCTCGACGACGGCGGCCTCCTCCTTGCGGATGGAAAGCTCGTAGCCGCGCACGTTGATCTCGACCGGATCACCGAGCGGTGCAACCTTCACGACCTTGAACGAAGTGCCCTTGATGAGCCCCAGGTCCATAAGGTGGCGGCGAAGCGCACCCTCACCGTGAAGCTTGACGATGGTGGAGCTCTCGCCCACCTTAACGTCACCCAACGTCTTCATTTACTTGTCCCCCTTTCAGTTCGTACAGAAATACCGTCGACTAACCGACGGTCATGATGTGCATGGCGACCTTGGAATCGATACCAAAGCGTGCGCCCAGCACAGTGACGATGATATTGGCGCCACTCGAGCTCACCACGTGGATTTCGCTGCCCTCGACAAAGCCGAGGTCCTTGAGGTGGTGCTTCATATCCTCATTGCCCTTTACACGAGACACGCGCACGGTTTCGCCCGCTTTTACCATCGAAAGCGGCATTGCCGGCATCTGCGGTCCGCAAGACATGAGTGGCTCCTAACGTCAGTTCGTCCTCAACATCGACATGGTAAAAGTTAGCCACATCTATGTTCGCTTTAGTAAACTAACACGTGGTTAACTTTTTGGAAAGGGTCCCCATTCAGATTTCGAAAAAGTTTCCTATACGAAACAAAAGAGGCACCGCAAAGACGGTCTCTTTGCGGTGCCTTGTCATACCAATTTATGAAGCAAAGAGGACTCTCCCCTATTTCACATTGTTACGCTTAGAGTGAGAGGTTTCTAATCGATGTGACACAGGAGGCCTCATCCACGCCCGAAACACGAAAGACGACGCTCTCGCCGCACTCGCCATAGAGGGCCATGAGCCCCATGACATCGCGGCCATCCGTGTGGCGATCGCCGATACTGACTGACACGTCGCTACGATGCTTGGCAATGATGTCATAGAGCAGTGCAACCGGGCGGGCATGCAGTCCCAACGGATCTTTAATCGTCTTTGTAAACTCGACCATGTCCCCTCCCACGACATCGTACATTCGGCCGGCAAACCCAGCCATGTGGTAGTTATTGTAGCGTTAGATGCTTGTTGAAGCCCGCCAGAAGCTCGACCGGAAAGCGCGTCCCGTTATTTGGCTGGATTCTGGGTCGCAGTTTCCAAAAGGACCCTGTTTGGGAAACTGCGACCCGTTTTGGACGCAAATTCCGGGTCGCAGTTTCCGCGACGCCCGGTCATCCCATGCCCTCACGACCTCGGCGCATAAAAAACGAGAGAAGGTACGTGTCCTTCCCTCGCAACAGGCAATATGTAGCCGCTCGCCTACATCAGGCGCAGGCTGACGTCCTTGAGCTGGGCGCCGCTAACGGCACTCGGAGCGCCCGACATAAGGTCGGAGCCGCTGGCCGTCTTGGGGAACGCCATGACGTCGCGGATGGAGTCGGAACCGGTGAGCAGCATGCACACGCGGTCCAGGCCCAGAGCGAAACCGCCCATCGGGGGCGCACCAAACTTGAGGGCCTCCATGAGGAAGCCAAACTGAGACTCGGCGCGCTCCTCGGTAAAGCCCAGGAGCTTGAGCATGGACATCTGCATCTCGGCGTTGTGGATACGCATACCGCCGCCGCCGGCCTCAAAGCCGTCCATGACAAAGTCGTAGGTGCAAGAACCAGCTGCCAACGGGTCGGCCTCGATCTTGGCGATGTCGGTCTCGGTCGGCAGGGTAAAGGGCTGGTGCTCGGCAGCATAGGCCTTGCGGTCCTCATCCCAGTGGAACAGCGGGAAGTTGACGACCCACAGGAAGTCGTGACCCTCGCGCTTGATCTCGAGCGCGTTGGCCATGTGGGAACGCATGCCGCCCAGGATCTCGTCGGAGAGTAGGCGCGGGCCGGCAGCGAACATCACAAGGTCGCCAGGCTCGACGTCCATGCGCTCGCGCAGAGCAGCCATCTCCTCGTCCGAGAAGAACTTGACGATGGGGCTGTTGATGGAGCCGTCCTCGCGGAAAGCGATCCATGCCAGGCCCTTGGCGCCAAACGTGGAAGCCACGCCGGCGAGCTTATCGATCTTGGCACGTGCCCAGGCACCGGCGCCCTTGGCGTTAATGGCCTTGACGACAGAACCCTCCTCGTTTGCGGCAGTCGCAAAGACCTTGAACTTGGAGTTGGCAAAGATGTCGGTCAGGTCGACCAGGTGCATGCCATAGCGGGTATCGGGCTTGTCGGAGCCATAGGTGTCCATGGCCTCCCAGTAGTCCATGCGACGCAGCGGCGTGGGCATCTCGACACCCATGCGACCGAAGGCATCGGACAGGACGTCTTCGAGCGCGCTCATGACGTCGTTCTGGTCCACGAAGGACATCTCGATATCGACCTGGGTGAACTCGGGCTGACGGTCGGCACGCAGGTCCTCGTCGCGGAAGCACTTGGCAACCTGGTAGTAGCGCTCGACGCCACCGACCATAAGCAGCTGCTTCAGGAGCTGCGGGGACTGCGGCAGGGCGTAGAAGTTACCCGGCTGAATACGGCTGGGAACGATGAAGTCGCGGGCGCCCTCGGGCGTGGACTTAAACAGGGAGGGCGTCTCGACCTCCATGAACTCACGGTTGTGCAGCGCCTCGCGAATGGCAAAGGTAAAGTCGGAGCGCAGCTTGAGGTTGGCCATCATCTCGGGACGGCGGAGGTCCAGATAGCGATAGCGCAGGCGGGTGTCCTCGCTGGTCTCGATGCCGTCCTCGATCTGGAACGGCGGGGTGACGGACGTGTTGAGCACCTCGGCGTGGTCGGTCAGGACCTCGATCTCGCCGGTCGCGAGCTTGGTGTTGGTGGTCTCCTCGCCACGAGCGCGCACGACGCCGTGGATCTTGATGGGCCACTCGGGACGCATGGTCTCGGCGATCTTAAAGGCATCGCCGTCGGAGTGCTCGGGGTCGAAGGTGAGCTGCGTGATGCCCTCGCGGTCACGAAGGTCGCAGAAGATAAGGCCGCCGTGGTCGCGGCGACGGCTCACCCAACCGGTGAGGGTGACCTCTTCGCCCACGTTCTCGAAGCGAAGCTCGCCGCAGGTACGGGTGTGCATGGAATGCTCGTCAATGGGACGGGTCTGGCTCATACCAGTGATCCTCCTTTATGGATCTGTGCCGCCCCGTGTCGTTCCGGGCGGCGTCGTACAGATTGCCCAGCCTGCGTAAACCGCGCAGCCGGACATGGCGTTCTATCTTATCGCACCCGCGTCGATGTGCCGCGAAAAAGTAGCTCTTGCCCAAAGACTTGACGGAGACGAAACAATTGACGCACCGTGGCCGTCGCCCGGGCGTGCGGCGTGCGACAATGTGCCCCAATACAACTGCACTCGGAAAGGCCCCTCATGACCGCACGCCTCATCGTTATGGATATCGACTCCACGCTCATCAACCAGGAGGTCATCGACCTGTTGGGCGAGGAGGCCGGCGTAGGCGAGCAAGTGGCGAAGATCACTGAGCGCGCCATGCGCGGCGAGCTCGACTTTAAGCAGGCGCTCGAGGAGCGCGTGGGGCTGCTTGCCGGCTTGGACGAGAGTGTGTTCGAGCGCACCTTTGAGCGCGTGACGTTTACCCCCGGCGCGCTGGAGCTTGTGCGCTCGGCGCACAGCAAGGGCTGGAAGGTCGGCGTGGTGAGCGGCGGCTTCCACGAGGTCGCCGATAAGATCGTGGCCGCCGCGGGCATCGATTTTTGCCTGGCCAACCGCCTGGAAGTCGTGGACGGCAAGCTCACGGGCAAGCTGGCGGCAGACATTGTGACCAAGGAGTCCAAGCTCATCCAGCTGCTGGACTGGGCAGTTGAGTGCGGTGTCGACATGGCCCATACCGTGGCAATCGGCGACGGCGCCAACGACATCCCCATGATTCAGGCCGCGGGCACGGGCATCGCGTTTTGTGCCAAGCCCAAGACGCGCGAGGCCGCCCCGTTTGCCATCGACGAGCGCAACCTGATGCTCGCCATGGACATCATCCTGCGCGACTAGCCGATCCGTCTAACAATTGAATCAGTCTGTCCTATAGTTTCCGAACAATTTTGCCTTAGTGTTCGGAAACATACCCTTTGAGTGCTAGACTTTGCGCCGTCGAAAGGAACATATATGGATAAGCGAGATCTTGAGCAATTGCTGAGCGATGTTGCCGACGGAGCAGTCGCCCCGGCAGTCGCCCTCACGCGCATCCAGACGGCGCCAACTGCCGATCTGGGTTTTGCGCAGCTCGATCTTTCGCGCGGGGTGCGCCAGGGAGCCGGCGAGGTTGTCTACGGTGCCGGTAAAACCGCCGAGCAAATTGCCGCCATTATCGAAGCACTGCGCGATGCCGGCCAGGAGCGCATCCTGGTCACGCGCCTGGATGCCGAAAAAGCCGCGCGCACCGCTGAGCTTCTCGGCAACGGCATTGACCTGGGATATGTCCCGGACGCCCAGCTCGCCCTCGCGGGCGGCAAGCCCTCCCCCACCGGCAACGGGCGCATCGTCGTCGCCTGCGCCGGCACGAGCGACCTGCCCGTCGCCGAGGAAGCCGCGTTGACGGCCGAGTTCTATGGCAACGAGGTCGACCGCCTCTACGACGTAGGTGTCGCCGGCCTGCACCGCCTGCTCGCGCATGCCGAGGAACTTGCCCAGGCGCAGGTGGTCATCGCCATCGCCGGCATGGAGGGCGCGTTGGCGAGCGTTATCGGCGGTCTGGTGAGCTGTCCGGTCATTGCCGTTCCCACCAGCGTGGGTTACGGCGCAAGTTTTGGTGGCGTAGCCGCGCTGCTCGCCATGCTCAACTCCTGCGCCAGCGGCGTTTCGGTCGTCAATATCGACAACGGCTTTGGTGCCGCCTACCAGGCAAGTCTCATCAATCATCTGAGCGCCGGCACATCCCGCGCCCGTTAAGGAGCATTCCATGTCCAACCATCAGCACACGCTTATCATCGACGGCACCTCGGGCATCAGCGGCGACATGACCGTCGCGGCCCTGCTCGATCTGGGCGCCAGCGAGGAGCACCTGCGCGAACAGCTCGCCACACTGCCGGTTGACGGGTTTGAGGTTGCCGTTACACGCGTAAACAAGCATGGCATCGACGCCTGCGACTTTGACGTTCAGCTGGCAGAGGAGCTCGAGAACCACGATCACGATATGGCCTGGCTCTACGGCAACGAAGCAGCTGCCGAGCACGAGCACGAACATGAGCACCACCATCATGACCACGACGAGCACGAGCACGAGCACTGCCACGAGCATGGCCACGAGGACCATCATCACGAGCACGAGCACTGCCACGAGCATGGCCACGAGGACCATCATCACGCCCACCACCATCACCACCGTTCTTTGGCGGACGTCACTGCCATCATCGATGGCTCGCAGCTGAGCGATGGTGCCAAGCGTCGTGCCCTCGCCATCTTTACCGCACTCGCTGCAGCTGAGGCTAAAGCTCACGGCAAAACGCCCGAGACCGTCATGTTCCACGAAGTGGGCGCCGTCGACTCCATCGTCGACGTCTGCTCGGTCGCCATCTGCCTCGACGACCTGGGTATTGAGGATATCGTGGTCGAGTCGCTCTCCGAGGGCCACGGAACCATCCGCTGCGCCCACGGCCTCATGCCCATTCCCGTCCCCGCTGTCGCCAACCTGTGCCAGGCGGGCAATATCGCCCTCACGCCTGCACCGGTCGCCGGCGAGCTCGTGACGCCCACGGGAGCCGCCATCGTCACCGCGCTGCGCACGTCCGACCAACTGCCCTCACGCTACCGTATCGAAGCCGTCGGCTACGGCGCCGGCAAGCGTCCCTACGAGGGTTGCTCCGGCACGCTCCGTTGTCTGCTCGTTCACGTGGATGCATAGCCATGGATGCCCGCAAAGAAAAAAGCCGCGCTGCCATCGTTGCGGCGTTCTCCGAGCTGCTACGCGAAGTGGACTACGGCAAGATTACCGTCGGCGACATCATCGCGCGCGCTCACGTAGGCCGCGCGACATTCTACGGCCTCTTTAAGAGCAAAGACGACCTACTGTCCGAGCTCGTGAGCGACATCTGCACCCACGCCCTCGACGACGATGGCACACCGCTCGACGACCCACTCGTGCAGGTCGAGCATATCCTCAACAACCTCTGGGAGCGCCGCCAAGGCGTTCGAGCCCTCGTAGCCGGCGCCGGCTCGCGCGTCTTCGCCGACTGTCTCCGCAAGACCATCATATCGCGCGCAGCCGAAACCGTCCCCGCCGACCCCGCAGGCCCCGCCGGCACCATGGACCGCAGCTTCCTCCTCCACCACATAGCCTCAAGCTTCGTAGGAATGGTCCAATGGTGGGCCTGGCACAACTTCCAAGCCCCAAAAGAGGACGTAGCCAAAGACTACCTCTCAGCCATAAAACCCCTCTTCAACTAAGTAAACCCCTCATCCCAAAGTTCCGCCCTCATCTCAAAGCCCCGCCCCAACCCAAAGCACAATCCATCCCAAAGTATCGACTACAGCCCAACGCCCCTACCAGCAACAAGCCCCTCCCATCCAAATTCAGATATATATGTTGGGTTGCTTGTACGAACGCAACAAAGACCCCGCAGCTGGCCGCATGGGGTAACTTCCCAGCGCATTCCGCAGGACGAAAGAACCCCCGCCGCACGAAGTGCGCAGCGGGGGTTCTTTCATGTCCGAGGACGCGCTGGGAAGTTACCCCATGCGGCCAGCGGACAACTATGTAGCCTCAGACTAGAACATGCCCAAGAAACCGTGCACAAACAGTGCGGCCAGAGCGGCACCGACAAACGGAGCGATGCCAGGAACAAGCAGGCCGTACTTCCAGTTGTTGTCGGCCTTGTTCTTGATCGGCAGCACCTGATAGGCCATGCGAGGACCAAGGTCACGGGCCTGGTTCATGGCGAAGCCGGTGATACCGCCCATGCCCATGCCAACGGCCCAAACGATCAGGCCGACGCAGATGGCGAGCATCAGGACGTTCTCGCCAGCACGGTTAGCAGCAGCAAGGATGGCGCTGATGAACACAAAGGTGCAGATAGCCTCGCAGAAGAAATTACGGGCATAGTTCGTACCCTCGGTGGTGGGGTTGGTCGAGAAGATATTGCGCTGGGCAATGGGATCGACGACACCATCGGAAGCCTTGAACTCATCGGCATACATAAGCCAAGCGATTACGGCACCCACAAAGCCGCCGAGCATATCGGCAATCATGAAGGGGATGCAGCTGCTCCACGGCACCAGGCCGACGATGCACTGGGCAAGCACCATGGCGGGGTTCATGCACACGGCACCGCCAAAGACAAACAGGCAGACCGAGATGCCAAAAGACCAAGTGGTGATGGCAAACATATGGCCGGAGCCCTGATACTTGGTGCCCTTGAGCACGGTATCGCAGTGCACGCCCACGCCAAAGATGATCATGAGGGCCGTTGCGCCGAATTCGCAGAGGAGTTTGGTAAGCATAAAACCTTATCTTTCTTGTCGGTTATAAACGATTCGTTTGGGCCACGCACTAGTGCTGCGCGACGACAACGCCCAGGCCATCGGGAATGACGGCAACCTTGGCATCGGCACCCTTCATTTCAAAGGCGAGCTTGAGCGCCTCCTCGAGGGTGTTGACCGGCGTCATGTGCATATCCTTGATCATCTGGTGATCGCACAGGTCGGTGACCATGATCACAGGGTGATGTGCCAGGATGCGGGCGAAAATCTGGCTCGTCCACTGGTCGGGCAGGGTCTCGTCCTTGGGACGATCGATGCAGGCGCGCTCAAACTCTGCCGGATCGTTGTCGGCGATGTTGCGATAGAAGCCCTCGCCACCGTGACCGTCGGCGCAACCGGCAACGTCGATAATCACGCCGCCTTCGGGAAGCGTGGCCTCGGCAGAGCACATGCCCTTTACAGCCTGGTAGATGTTCTGGTCGAGCGGGTAGCCGCCGTTGGTGGTGATGGCAATCTCGCACTCGACGGGCTCAACGCCGGCAAGGCTCTTCACGAACTCGCAGCCAGCTTCGTGCGCCTTGTGGATGTCGCCGGCAAAGGAGCCGATGACCTCGTGCTTGCCGTTAAGTACCACGTTAAGCACAAAGACAAGGTGAGCCATCTCGGCAGCGGCAAACATGTCCTCGCTCACGTGGTTGTGGCACAGGTTGCCGGCACGCGAGTGGGAATCATTCACAAACTGACCGTTGTGGTTGTACATGATGGTCTTGTAGCTGGCGATGCCGGGCAGGACAGACTTGCGGCTGCCGGAGAAACCGGCAAAGAAGTGCGGCTCAATGAAACCCTCGGCAAGCAGCAAGTCGCATTCGGCGGCAATCTTGTTGATGATGCACTCGCCGCCAGAAGGCAGGGTGCCGATCTTTTTCATCATGCTGTCGTCAGTCGCGACGTGCATAACGATTTCCTCGTTGGTAACAATTTCCTCGCCGTACTTGTTGACGAGCTCCTCGTGCGTCGACGGACGATGCATACCCGTAGCAACCAAAATACGCACGCGAGCCTCGGGCGCAGCGGAATGGATGTGATGCAGCAGAATAGGCATCGTCACACGCGAGGGAACGGGGCGCGTATGGTCGGAGCTAATGATGACAATATCCTTCTTGCCAGCACAAAGCTCCTCGAGCGAAGGCGAGCCATAAGGGTTGGCAAGCGATTCCTCTACCAGCTCTTCCTGCGATTTTGTGGTCTTAAACTCGTTTTGATGACCTTCCATCACACCCGCGAAGTTCTTATCCTCGAGCTCCAGATGCAACGTCTTGTGGTCAAACGGCAGTTCACATTCAAACAATGACGAGCGCCCTCTTCCTTTCAACTGACACACTAGATAAACCGTTGGAAGGATACGCCGCTCACCGAAAAACACCACCGTCCACCGACTCATTAACACAACGTTCATATTTGACCCACAACAAAACGGCCGCGACCCCAAACGGGACCGCGGCCGCAACAGTCGTAAGGCGAGAAGCGCCACATGCATCTCAATCCCAATCGATAAGACGCGAGGCGCGAAGCGCACTTTATTATCATCAGCTTTAATCCCTGAAGACCGAGGGCGAAGGGACCCGATGGGTTTCCCTCTGAATGCATTCCGCAGCACGAAGCCCCCTTATCCGCAGCTCTGAAAGAGCAGGATAAGGGGGCTTCAAGTGCGAGGACGCATTCAGAGGGAAACCCGTCGGGTCCCGGTGAGAGCCACAGGGCTATCGATTACCCCGTGTTTTGCAAACCTGCCGAGACGCCGGTCACAGTCGAAAGAATCAGGCTCATGTACTCGGCCTTCTTCTCCTCGGCCATCTCGTCCTGGTTCATACGCACCTCGCGAAGGGCGCGAACCTGGGCGATGGACAGGGCGTCGACATAGGGGTTACGCACGCGAACGGCGCAGCCGAGCACGCGGCGGCGCTGCAGCGGCCACTCGTCACCAACGATGGCAAGGACCCACTTACGCGTGAGCTGCATCTCGGTAAAGACCTTCTCGGACAGATCCTGGCGATCGCCCAGGTGCAGATACATCTTGGCGATGCGCTGGTCGGTCTTGGCGATCGACATCTCGATGTTGTCGATAAAGGTGCGGAAGAACGGCCACTCCTGGTAGGCAGCCTTAAGCTGGTCCAGATCGCCAAACTGCTCGCAGGCGGTACCCAGGCCGTACCAAGCGGCCAGATTGATGCGCGCCTGGCTCCAGCTGAAGATCCACGGAATGGTACGCAGGTCGTCGAGCGACTTGGCACCCAGGCCGCGCTTGGCAGGACGCGAGCCGATCGGCAGCAGACCGACCTCGGTCAGCGGCGTCACGGTCGAGAACCACGGCGTAAAGTCCTCGGTGTTCAGCAGGTCCAGATAGCGCTCGTGGCTTGCGGCGTTGAGCTTCTCGGCCATATCCCAGAACTTCTGCGTAGTCTCGGTGTTGGTCTTCTCGACACTCGGGGCCGACTGCAAAAGCGTTGCGGCGGCAACGGACTCAACATGGCGCTGAGCCAGCGTGCGGTTGCCGTAACGGGCAAAGATGACCTCGCCCTGCTCGGTGAGCTTAAAGAAGCAGTTGACCGAACCCTTGGGCTGAGCCAGCACGGCCTTATTGGCCGGGCCGCCGCCACGGCCCACGGCACCGCCGCGACCGTGCATGAGCACCAGGTCGATATCGTTCTTCTCTGCCCACTTGGCGATGCGCTCCTGCGCGGAGTGCAGCGCGAGCATGGCCGTGGTAGGACCGGCATCCTTGGAGGAGTCGGAGTAGCCCAGCATAACCTCCATGCGGCGGTTGGTCTGGGCAAGGCGCTTCTGCACCACGGGCAGCGTGAGCATCTGGTCGAGCACGTCGACGCAGCCCTCGAGGTCCTCGAGCTGCTCGAACAGCGGGATCACATCGAGCTCGGGGACATCCTCCTCGTGTGCCAAGGACAGGTGGGCGAGCTCAAAGACGTCGGCCACATGCTGGGCGCTCTTGGTGAACGAGATGATATAGCGGTGCGCCATCTTCTTGCCGTAGCGCTTTTGGATGGAGCCGATGGCACGGAAGGTATCGATGACCTCGCGCGTCATGGGCTGCAGGTCGCCATGGATACCGTTCTCGTGGATATCCTTGAGGGCGCGGGCGTGCACCACGGAGTGCTGACGGAACTCCATCTCGACCATATGGAAGCCGAAGGACTCGACCTGCCAGATGATGGTCTGGACCGGGCCGTAGGCAGCACGGACGGCACCGCAGGCGGCCAGCGAACGCTGGACGACGCGCAGGTCATCCAGGAACTCGTCGGCGCTGTGGTACATGGTGTCGGTGATACGGCGCACGGTGGCGTTCAGACGGTCGGCCATGACGAGCATGACGGCGCGATGCGGCTCGTGCTCGGAGATCAGCTCGGCACGGGCCGTGTACCGAGGGCTCATCTCGACCTGATGGTTCCACAGGTTAATGAGCTCGGCCGACGGCTTGCTGTAGGTGGCCTCGAGCGTGAGGTTGCGGCCGATGTGGCGGCACTTGTCCTCGAGCTTGAGCACCATGTGCGTAAAGTACTTGGCGGCGACCTCACGGCTCACCTTGGCGGTGACGTTGGGGTTACCGTCGCGGTCGGAACCGATCCAGCTGCCGGGATGGAAGAACGCCGGGCACAGCGGCGGCACAGTACCGGCCTTGTCGCCCAGCACCCAATCGTCAAAACGACGATAGATAACGGGGATAACGTCGAACAGCGTGTTATCGAAGATGTCGATGATGGTATCGGCTTCCTCGACCGGCGTGGGCTTCTTGAGCGCGATGGGGCTCGTACGCACCAGGGCGTCGATCTCCTGCAGCATATGGCGCTCGTTCTCCACCAGGTCGGAGCCGCCCAGACGCGGACGCTCCTCCAGCAGGTTGGAGATACGGCGGATCTTGCCCTCGACGGCCTTACGACGGGCCTCGGTGGGATGTGCGGTAAAGACAGGGTGGAACTCGAGCTTGTCGAGCAGCTCGTTGGCACCCTCGACACCCAGCTCATTCACCAGCTGGTGATAGGCAACGGTAAGCTCGTTGGCAGGATCGACCTCGGTATCGGTCGACGCACCGGCCTCGCGCTCGCGCAGCTGCGCCACACGGTAGTTCTCCTCCGACAGGTTTGCCAGATGGAAAAAGCTCGTAAAGGCGCGGACAATGACCTGCTGCTTATCGAGCGGCAGGCTGTCGATCAAATCGACGACCTGTCTCTTATACACATCTGA